>NZ_JBIWBA010000008.1:0-115749 GCF_044760715.1 Lysinibacillus sp. NPDC098008 | reverse complement strand
CTTTCTACTAGTGATTGTGTGGTACTTTCATTTTACTAGAAGTGGCGATTTTTTTGTTGCCTTTTTTAGAAAAATTAAAAGGGGTGTCGCAAAAGGTCAGTTTTCACTGACTTTTTGGACAGCCCCGTTTTCCTTCTAACAACACGCTTGATTGTGCATATTAACTAAAACATTATAGGGAATTATAAATTAATGGTGTAGGTTAATAACAATAGATTGAAAGTATAGGAGAGCTGGATATGTTGACATTCATTCAAAATGATAGAAAGTTTATAAGCATAGAAAAAGAAATCATGAATTCAAATAGGGAATATAATGCAATAGCCTATGGTAAACAAATTCTTGAGGATAAGGATATTTTAGCAACATTTAACGAAGCAGATGAATTACAGATTGAGCGATACTTAGTAAAAGAAGATAAAGACTATATCGCCATTTTGGATTATGGCATGTCCAGTCCTCGCCAGCAAAAGCCTTGGCTAAGTTTACTGTGGATAGAGTATCATATCTCATGAAAATCACCTCTCTATTTCTAAAAAAAGTTGTTTTTTTGAAAATTATATGATTAATATAACCTAAATACAATTTATATATTCAATTTTTAAAAATAGGGCAGGATTAAATAGTTAATTTAACATAAGAAAGTACAAGTTTTTAAAGCCATATAGCCAAATGACTAGGCACTCATTTATCAGTGAGTACCTGGACATTTTTTGTTTATTCACTTTGTAGTTCATTTTCTTTTGCCTTAATGAGCTGCTTTAACTCAGCTAAGTCCTCTAAATCAGCATATTTATTGATATACGTTTTTGCTGCACTCTTTGCCGATTGTTTTCGTGTCTTTTCTCGATTCTTTTCCCGATAGGCTTGCGTAGCACGTTTTTGAGCCTCAGACGTTTTCTTTTCAGTCAACTTTACCCCCTCCTTTTTATGGTTGGTTAGATGAGCATGAGCGCCATGCAGAAATATGTAGTAGACCAAATTTAGAAAATTGGTTGGAATGGTAATATAAAAGACCACCCATGATCGAGTGGTCTGTGCTATTATTTATCATTATTTATCGTGAATTTTAACACCAAGTGAGGTTTCGGTAATTTTTTTCAATGACCTTTGAACTTTCTTAAGTAGCTCTAAACCCTTGATATATATAGGATAAGTAAAAAGCCGCGTATGCCGTAGTTATTATAGAAAGTTTTAAACCACCACTCCTCAAAGTGGGTGTTCGCAGAAGCCTTCCTGCTTATCCTCATGCACCTTGGTGTGAGGCCCGTCATTCCAACTCCAATAATAAAACTCCCTTTTACAGCTTAAAGGTTAAAACTTAATATTATACGAACAATGCAGCCTTTATGGATATAATAAAACATGATTAACCAACTTGCAAGTAAGAGGGTTTTAACAAATATGTCAATGGTTAGATGTGCCAATCCATATATAAAGTTTTTTTACAAATAGGTATGAAAAAGACGAACAACCTTTGCTTATTATGGCGGACTATGTAAAGATATAGGCATATAGAGGTTTACCTTGTAAAAAAGTAAAGGAGGAAGCAAAATGGCAGCTTATCCAAATTGTCCACAATGTCATTCTGAATATACATATGAGGACGGTGTTAATTATGTGTGCCCAGAATGTGCACATGAGTGGAGTATGGAGGCAACTGAACAGGAATCAGAGGCTCTAATTGTTAAGGATGCGAATGGCAATCTGCTTGCTGATGGTGATTCAGTTACTATTATTAAGGATTTAAAGGTAAAGGGTAGCTCTTCCACATTAAAAATTGGCACAAAGGTGAAAAGTATTCGCCTTGTGGAAGGTGACCATAATATTGACTGTAAAATTGATGGCTTTGGTGCCATGAAATTAAAGTCAGAGTTTGTGAAAAAAGCTTAAAGCGCAATAATGCACCTAAACTTAGTTAAAAGTTTAAGGTGCTTTTTTTCTTGAAGCTTTACGCATCGTAATAGCAAAAGCTGCACCGATTAAGGCGAAAATCGTATGTAATAGCGCGATATAGCCTGCACCAATTAGTAATGCACCTATTTCTGCAAAGGAGTAGGCGAATGTATAGAGTCCGTTATGTAGATTATGAATAATAGCCCAAACAAATACAGGCACAGAGCTAATAATAAAAACAATCCAAATATTTTTATAGAACAAATAAGAAAGACACCCAAAAATTGCATAGGAGATCATAAAGCCTTGTTGATTACCTAGCAGGGATGAGTTAAGCGCAAACATAAATGACAGTACAATAAAGATAATATGAAAAAAAGCTAAGGTTTTTTTCATAGGGGAATCGTGCTGAATAGCTTGCTTGGCACTAGCAAGCTGTTGACATTGTGGGCATGCTGCTAAATGCTGCTCGACAAATGCCTTTGTTGGTGCTTGGAGCAGCTCCTTTTGATAAAGTGGTAATAAATCTTTTATAATGGCGCATTTTTGTGACAAAATGTTTTCCCCCAATCTCCTCCTATTATACGACTTTTTCTCGAAAATAAAAAAAGCCTTCCGTGAATTTTTCTTTCATGCGGAAAACTTGTACATGCACATTATTAAGTTGCTGTAAGCACTTCATTTGTTAATGCTTGAATATCAATATGTGTTTTTTCTTTAACAGCGTCCTTTAAAATTTCAGTACGGAAATAACGGACTGTTGCTTCAAGTGGGATGGCTAAAAGCTTAGATAGCGCTGTTTGATACATATAGACGAATTCCTTATCTGTATTACCACGTTTTAATTCTGCAAAAGCCTCATAAAATTGATCAAGCTTATCCGCGAATTCAAGAAGACGACCCTCTAAAGTATCATCTTTGCCTTCTTTCATACGCTCAAAGAAGATAGCTTGAAACTCCTGTGGGATTTCATTGACAATAAATTTTTCCATCATCTTTTCTTCCACATGTGCTAGCATTTGCTTTAGCTCTGGGCTTGCGTGTTTGACAGGTGTTTTAATATCACCAATAAACACTTCCGCAAAGTCATGATTGATTGTTTTTTCATATAAAGATTTCCAATCAACCTCAGCGCCATTCATTTCCTCTAATGTAGCAAAGAACATAGCATACTGTGATACTTTCCAAGAATGGGCTGCTACATTATGCTCCTCAAATTTGAAGCGGCCAGGACAACGAATAATACGTTCTAAATCATTGAGGCTTGTAAAAAATTGATGAATTCCTATAAAAATCACTCCTTTTATTCTATAAGTGCATGGTACTATAATTTTTACCCTCTTTGTGTTCTTTTCAAACAATTTAACAATGATTCAGCCTATGTTTACAAAGGGTTCACAAATGCTAACCAAGCAGGCTATGGTTGAATGTTATAATGTAGGGGATTGCTAAAGAGAGGAGTTCAACTAATGTTTTCAATATATACACTTCTTCTTTATATACATATTTTAAGTGCTGTACTTTCGATTGGACCTTTGTTTGTTGTCTTAACAATCATTAAGAAAATGCGTACAGCTTCAAATGATGATATGCCTCCCTATATAGAAGCCTTTAAGGGCGCTATTGCGATTGTAAAGCATTCAGGTCATGTTCTTGTTATATCAGGTATTTTATTAATGTGGTATGCGGGTTATGCCTGGAATACTTCATGGATTGCGCTCACTTTTCTTGTAATGCTTGCATCCATTGTGTTTTTGGCAAGAGCCTTTAAGCCGACATTGCGTACATTTAATACACCTGCCTATCATCAGCAGCAATTTGTTGCACTGTTACAGCGAAAAGCATGGATGTATATTGTATTATTGCTTATTATGCTATGGTTAATGGTAGCAAAGCCAATTATTTGGTAAAAATCGCACCCTTTTAGAGCGTGCGATTTTTGCTTTTTATGCTATAAAAGAAAACTTTAAGTTTAAAGAAAAGCGCTCAATTTAGTATTTACTTCTCGGTTATTATTTGAGCAATAAAGTCGCTAGATGATGTTAAGTTTTCTTTAAGTGACATGACGTATGATGATTGAATAATTAGAATAAGTTAAAACATGGATAAGATACAATGAAAAATCATCTCAGGTGGGAGAAATAATCTATTGTGGGTAAATTCAAGTTAAAGTTATCGTTTCTTATTGTAAGTATGGCGATAATAGTGGTGCTTGTGACATCTAGCGTCAGTATTTGGAGCAGCTATCGAAGCTTTTATGAAATTTCATCTATAACTGAAGATGATCTACAAAAATTAACAATGAATAGTTCTACTATGGAGCAAATCGCTGATAATCGTGCTGTTTCCTTTAGCTTATTGTTTAAGAAAAGTATTGTTCCAATTATTATATTAACGGCTATCATAATAGTGCTTGCAATAGGATTTGCACGAAAGATTACAAAGCCTTTAAATGTCCTCTCAGTAATGATAGAGCGAGGGGAGGGGGTACAAAAGACTATGACTTGGTATTATGAAGCAGACCTATTGAAAAAAAGCGTGCAAAATATGATAGTTTGCTCAGACAGTAAAATTAAGGATTTAACAAATCAATTGAATTTAGATGCGTTAACAGGTATCCCTAATCGAAGACAAATGGATCAAGCCTTAAATGACTTAATTCTCAATAAAGTGCCGCATACTATTATTTTAATTGATTTAGATGATTTTAAAAGTATCAATGATACATATGGTCATATGGTAGGGGATGAGGTGCTAAAAGATTTTGCTCACCGTATGCAGGAGTGCATAAAGAATCAGGGCATGTGCTTTAGATATGGTGGAGAGGAATTTATGATTATATTGCCTACCAAGACAATAGATGATGCTGTAGCATTAGCTGAAAATTTACGTATTAAACAGGCTTTACAAGAAACGGTCTGTGGTAAACCAGTGACAATGTCTGCGGGCATTACTGCATTTGCGCCGAATATCCAAAGTCCAAATCAATTGATAGAAATTGCAGATCATGCTTTGTATCAAGCAAAGCATTCGGGAAGAAATTGTGTATGTGTAGTAAAAAATATGCGACAAATGATTATTAAATAATAGGTGGTTTATATTAAAGGGCATGCTAGTCAATAAATACTAGCATGCTCTTTAGCTTGCATTTAAACTGAAATATCAACCATTGACCCCTTATACGGATGGGGTGCTTGCTGTTGAGGCATGTCTTCTAGTAATTCCATAGCTGCAGAAGTATTTACATTGAGCGCATTCTGCATCACACTCATCTGGACAGTTTGTTGAAGCTCCAACAATTGCGCGGACATAAGTGAATTAATTTCCATTATTACATTCCTCCTTTTCCTTTTTATCGGCTAAAAATTTGGATATCCAAGATAAAATTTAATTCCTCTTAAAATCACACCTACATAAATACCAATCGCTTAAATTGTTAAAAAAATCATCGAAATTGTATATTTTTCCGTTTTTATAGCAATAATCCCTAATATCAGGTAAATAATCCTGATTTATAAAGTTGTGAATTTATTGTTGCTTGTATACTAGAGTGCTTAACTCTAGTGCGCTAGTAATAAATTTGCAAAAAGTAATTAAAATAATGGAGGTATTACTTACTATGAAGAAAAAAGCATTAGCGATAGCAGTCGCATTGTCCGTTAGTTTTAGTCTGTATGCTAGTCCATCTTCCGCCAACACTCAATTAGCAGCAAATTTTCCAGATAATACTCTATGGACAATCCCTCAAATTTATACGTTAGCGGTTGGCGAATTTCAACAGCTAAATCAGATTGATTCATTGTCGCTTTCATTGGAACAAAAGGAAAATGAAGAACAGAAAAAAATGCCAGATGGTCAGTATATGATCAAAAAGGGTGATACATTATTTTCTATAGCACGTAAAAATAATATTTCAGTAGATGAGTTAAAGACATGGAATCATCTTGCATCAGATTTAATATATGCAGGCGAAGCATTGGCTATTAAAGCTTCAGCAGCAAAGGCAAAACCGAAAGCTTCTGAAAGTGCCTCGACAAAGCCAGCAACAGCACAAACAAAACCTGCAAGTGCTCCAGCAAATAATGATAATAAAACATTAACAATGCGTGCGACTGCATATACAGCATATTGTGAAGGGTGCTCAGGTATTACAGCAAATGGCACGGATATTCGCTCGAATCCAAATTTAAAGGTTATTGCGGTAGACCCACGCGTAATTCCTTTGGGGACAAAGGTTTGGGTGGAAGGCTATGGTGAAGCAATAGCTGCTGATACAGGGGGAGCGATTAAGGGAAATAAAATTGATGTGTTTATTCCATCGAAGGGACAAGCACTCGAATGGGGTGTTAAAACGGTAACGGTGAAGATTTTGAATTAAGTGAGATAAGGGATTTCTCGAAACTTTGAGAAATCCCTTTTGTACTGCATAAGTAGAGGCTAAGTTGGCAACCATCAGAAATAAAGGAGGTATTGTCAATGAAAAAAATAAGCTTAATGGGCCTTTCTTTATTAGTTTTTGTTAGTGGCTGTAGTTTCTTTGATAAAAAGGAGGAGCAGGTGCCTGTCAATGCATCACAATTAACAGCTACCGCTAAAGTAATTGGCGCTAATAATGAAAGTTATGGAAATGCCTATTTTCAGGAAGAGGATAATGGTGTGAGGCTAACATTAGCATTAACAGGTTTACCGCCAGGGACACATGGCATTCATATTCATGAGGTAGGAAAGTGTGAGCCACCTAAATTTGAATCCGCTGGTGCGCACTTTAATCCAACGAATAAGGAGCATGGCAAGCTAAATCCAAAAGGCTATCATTTAGGGGATTTACCGAATTTAGAGATTGGCGAGGATGGCAATGTGGATGTAGACTTTTTAGCAGAAGGGCTGACTTTGCAAAAAGATCAAGTAAATTCATTGTTCGATAGTGATGGTAGCACTATTGTTATTCATGAATCAGCGGATGATTATAAAACAGACCCAGCAGGCAACTCAGGAGCAAGAATTGCTTGTGGTGTTATTCAATAAAATAACATAGAAACTGTATCTGCTTGATAAGGGATACAGTTTTATTTTGGTATCCAAACGTCCTCAGCAGCAGATACAATTACGCTGGTGCGTACTTGATTTAGATAAAAAATAATGTTTATTGTAAAGAAGATGGGGAATTAGACAAATGATACATACCTATAGATAGATTACTTTAAATAGTAATAATATACTGAATTTACTATAAATAGATTGACATTATTATACTATATTTGATAATTTTAAATAGATTCTTAATTTTAACTAAAGGGGGAAGGTTATGATGAAGAAAAAGCAATTTAGATTATTGATGCTGCTAAGTATTCTTGCACTAATGGTTTTAGCAGCATGTGGGTCAAATAGTGGGGATGGTGCAAAGGATACAGATGATGGAGATGATTCTGCAACATCAGCTGATAAGCCAAAGTTCTTAAGCCTATTAACAGGTGGTACACAAGGTACTTACTATGCACTTGGTGGTACATTTGCTGATTTAATTACAACAGAAACAGATATTAAAACAACTGCTGAGGTGTCGCAAGCATCTGCTGCCAATATGACGGCTTTACAGGAAGGTAAAGGAGAAATTGCCTTTGTTCAAACGGATATTGCATACTATGCTACTGAAGGTACATTAATGTTTGAGGGCAATAAAATTGATACAATTGCAGCCTTAGGTGCACTTTATCCTGAAACAATACAATTAGTAACAACTGAAGCTTCAGGTATTAAAACGTATGCTGATTTAAAAGGGAAAAAGATATCTGTAGGGGCACCAGGTTCGGGAACATATGCGAATGCAGAGCAATTGCTTGAAATTCATGGTTTAACGATGGATGATATTAAGCCGCAAAATCTTGACTTCGGTGAATCAACGGACGGTCTTCAATCAGGTCAAATTGATGCAGCCTTTATTACAGCGGGTACACCAACAGCTGCTGTTGAAGCATTAAATGCTACAACGAAAGTGAATATTATTGGTGTTGATGCGGGTAAAGCAGATGAGTTAATTGCTAAGTACCCTTACTATGCAAAGGATACAATAAAAGCAGGTACGTATGGTCTTGCAAATGATGTAGAAACAGTTTCAGTGCTTGCAATGTTAGCAGTGAACAAGGACTTACCAGAGGAAATTGTTTACTCAATGACAAAAGCTATTTATGACAATCCAGATAAAATTTCTCACCCTAAGGGAGAGTTTATTAAAGCTGAAACAGGTCTAGATGGTATTAGTATTGATGTGCATCCAGGGGCTCAAAAATACTTTGATGAGAAAAAATAATGGCGAAACGCTCTGACTATACATGACGATTGCCTAAAACACAAAGAGGTTCGGGTTGCATAAAACTTCGAGCCTCTTTCTTACTGTTAGAATAGACGAATAACTTTTAAAGTGGGGTATAGATAAAATGCGACAGCGAAAATTGATGATAGTAGTAGTTTTATGCTGTTTTTGCCTATGCATGGTTATATTTTTTCCACTTCAAAAGGCCTTCGTTTTTACAGAAACACGAGCAGAGCAACCAAAACAGCACTATATACTACTTACAAAAGATAATAAATTTCAAATTAGATATACACACTCAATACATCACTCAGATGTAGTGGAATTTTACCAATATGTAGAAGATGATCGTATACAAATGTTAAGGATGGAATATGAGGATTTAGCGATTGGTATGCCTGGCTATGCAGAAGAAAACCAAACATTGACACAACGAGATGGCAAGTATTTTCTGTCTTTTGACAATCATAAAATAATTGATAACTTTACCATTTATATAGGGGATCTGGACTTAGAGCTTGTATGGATTTATAAAGGTGTTGAATATGATTTAAAAAAAGATTTACAAAGGGGAAAATCCTACTTATTTGAAATAAAGCGATTATCGTTATATGAACAGTGGAAAGGAGTTAGACTGAAATGACAACAAAAGAAAAATCGAAAAAACAAGAAAAGAATATAGAAGAGTTCGAGCAAATTTCTGCTGAAGAGCAACAGGCCATACTCGAAAAATATGATATTGAATCAAATGTAAGAACTGTAACAGGTATAATGAAGCATGTTATTTTCTTTGGTCTTTTAGCATTTTCATTGTACCAGCTTTATACGGCTATTTTTGGGCAATTTCCAGCTCAAATTCAACGCAGCATTCATTTAGGCTTCGGTTTAACACTTATTTTTCTATTATTCCCTGCACGTAAAAAGGCACCGAAGCATAAAATTGCCTGGTTTGATTATATTTTAGCATTGTTATCTATCGGGGTTGGCTCTTATTGGACGATGAATTATAAAGAGCTTGTAAATAGCAATGGTACAATCACACAAATAGACTTTTTCGTTGGTTTAATAGCGGTTGTATTAGTGTTGGAGGCTGCTCGACGTGCTGTAGGATTACCGATTACTATTATTGCTGCTGTTTTCTTAGTTTATGCATACTATGGTCCATATTTCCCAGCATTTATGGCACATAGAGGGCAAGATTTAGAAAGTATCGTAAACCTTATGTATTTTACAACAGATGGTATATTTGGTACCCCAATTAGTGTATCAGCCACATTTATTTTTGTCTTTTTACTATTTGGTGCATTTCTTGTGAAAACGGGAGTAGGTCAATATTTTAATGACTTAGCAGTTGCGCTAGCTGGTAAATTAATTGGTGGACCTGCAAAAGTAGCTGTGTTTTCAAGTGCACTGCAAGGTACAATTTCAGGGAGTTCTGTAGCAAATGTAGTAACATCAGGGTCCTATACAATTCCAATGATGAAAAAGCTAGGCTATCGTAAAGAGTTTGCAGGTGGAGTTGAAGCGGCAGCATCAACAGGTGGTCAACTGATGCCACCAATTATGGGTGCAGCAGCATTTTTAATGGTTGAGTTTATTGGTCGCGGTATTACGTATTGGGATATTGCAAAGGCTGCGGCTATTCCAGCACTGCTATATTTTACAGGTATTTGGATTATGACGCATTTTGAAGCAAAGCGAGTTGGCTTAAGTGGTTTAAGTGATGACCAGATGCCTAACCGCCGAGAGGTATTTAAGAAAATTTATTTGCTGCTCCCTATTATTGCTATTATCATATTAATGTTAACAGGTACACCAGTTATGCATGCAGCATTATATGGAATTATTATTTCAATTGGTGTGGCTATGTTTAATAAGGAAACACGTCTAAAGCCTAAAGATGTGGTTGAAGCACTAGTTGAAGGTGCCCGTACGGCTTTAGGGGTAGTGGCAGCTACAGCCTGTGCTGGAATTATTGTAGGTGTTGTAGTAAAAACAGGTCTTGGTTTAAGTTTAGCCAATAGCTTAGTAGCTTTAGCTGGTGGTAGTATTATTTTAACATTAATTTTTGTTATGATTGCTTCTTTAATTCTAGGTATGGGAGCACCTACTACTGCTAACTATGTTATTACATCAACAATTGCTGCACCAGCAATTGTAGCGTTATTATCACCAAATACGCCACAAGAATTAGTGCCAGTAGTAGTTTTATTATCTGCTCATTTCTTTGTGTTCTATTTTGGTATTATTGCGGATATTACACCACCAGTAGCGCTTGCAGCCTTTGCAGCTTCGGGCATTTCGGGCGGCGATCCTATTAAAACAGGCGTTAACTCAGCAAAGCTAGCCATTGCGGCATTTATTATTCCATATATGATTGTCTTTTCACCAGCCCTATTAATGATTGATACAACTGTACCTCAAATATTATGGGTAGTATTTACAGCCATAACAGGGATGGTAGCAATTGGTGCAGGAGTTATTGGCTATTGGTATCGTAAATTATTTTGGTTTGAAAGAATCATTATTATTGCGGCAGGGCTATTACTTATTTATCCAGAGAAATTTTCAGATTGGACTGGATTAGCCATCTTTATCGTGATGTTTGTCATTCAATTTTTATCTAATAAAAAGGGCAATCATCCTAATACTAACAATAAAACAGGTATGACGGCATCTTAAAGCTTGACTACTGAAGCTTTCAAAATTTTATTTTCATATAATAAATTAAAATAAGAACTTGTAGCGGAGGAAACTATAGTCTAGGCTTCAGACTGTTGACAAAGGGCATTGAGATATTGAAACTCAATGCCCTTTTTGTAATTTAAGGAAAGTCTATATGCAGATGATATTCCATCTAATTATGAGATATGTTTGATATATATAATGCATAATGCGTATAAATCATTGCTTTTTATTAATTTTTCATTGTATAATCTTTTTATCAGAAAATTCAATAAATTAAGGAGTGGTACAATGGGTAAATTATTCAACTCAAAATTTGAAACATATTTAATGGATCAGGAGTTTGACTTTCAACAAGAGGAAGAGAAGCATGAGGAGCAAACACCACAAGTACATTATGAAGAATATCCAGAGGGATTTTTTACAAGTTTATAGGGATGATTGAAAGGGCTATGCTAAAAGTGAAAAACTTTTAATATAGCCCTTTTGTACATAATAATGACTAAATGGATTATTGAAGGCATATTCATTGAATATAGTAAGTTTTTTGATTAGCTATGTCTAAATATGTATATATGTTTATAAAATAGATTCATGTATAATGGGAAACAAAAAATATGTATAGAAGGTGTCATCATGTCAAAAGCATTAACAGTAGAGGAAACCATTTATCAATGGTTTGAGTATTTTCATACACATCCAGAAGTGAGCTGGAAAGAGTTTGAAACAACGAAAAAGATTGCCTCGATATTGGATGAATTGAATGTAAGCTATCGTGTATTTGGTGATATCCCTGGACTGATTGCTGAAATTGGAACGGGCGATGAAATTGTTGCGGTACGTGCAGATATGGATGCATTGTGGCAAGAGGTAGATGGCACATGGCAGGCAAACCATTCTTGTGGTCATGATGCAAATATAACAATGGTTCTGGGTACATTATTATTGCTGAAAAATCAACCATTACAGCATCGTGTTCGTTTTATTTTCCAGCCTGCTGAGGAGCTTGGCAATGGGGCATGTGCAGCCTTTGACCATGGAGCGGTTGAAGGGGTATCACATTTATTTGGCGTACATTTACGACCAATTGAAGAGTTACCACTTGGTAAAGTTTCTCCAGCTATCCATCACGGTGCAGCCTATTTTTTAGAAGGGATGATTCAGGGGATTGATGCACATGGTGCAAGACCACATCAGGGAAAAAATGCTATTGATGTAATTATGGCTATACAGCAGATGTTACATAGCATCCATCTGTCACCATTTGAGCCATATTCCGCAAAGCTCACAAAAATTATTGCAGATGGCGGTAGCACGAATATTATT
The DNA here is from genome assembly GCF_044760715.1 of Lysinibacillus sp. NPDC098008. NCBI lineage: Bacteria > Bacillati > Bacillota > Bacilli > Caryophanales > Bacillaceae > Lysinibacillus > Lysinibacillus sp. NPDC098008. Next base: position 103,532 of record NZ_JBIWBA010000008.1, on the reverse strand, counting down.
CCAGGTAATGCTAGTTTTTCAATGGATATTCGTGCACAGCATAATGAGCAGCTTGAATTGCTTCGTAGTAAAATTGAAGCGGGATTAAAGGCTATACAACAACAATTTGATATTACAATGAACTGGAAGTGGCTTGATTTTACACCAGGTGCTGAGGTATCACCGATTGCAGCAAAAATGGCAAAGGATGCCATTATTGAAGTGTTAGGTGAGGAGCATTTAGCGAATGAAATAATAACACCCGGCAGTGATGATTTTCATTTTTATACAGTGAAAAAGCCAACATTAAAAGCTGCAATGATTGGTATTGGCGCAAATTTAGCACCAGGCTTACATCATCCAAAAATGACATTCGATCATCGTGCATTAATCGATGCTGCTAAAGTTCTTGCGGCTGTATTAGCAAAAACACCTGAATATGAATAATAAAATTATCAAAGAAAACTCGAACAGCTACAAAATTTTGTAGCATAAGTTCGAGTTTTTTTGGTCTTAAAGTATTTTTTATGCATGGATATTCAAGTATTTACATGGTTTTCAATCGCTACTTGGAAGCGTTTTATTACGCTAAAACAGTTGAATTCTCTTGAGAAGCATAATTTTTTTGCGTTGACTTTTAATTTTTTGAATATTAAGCTAAAAATCGTAAAAAATTATTTGCGTCTTTGTGAATTCGAAGGAGAGCTTGGTGCAAAAAAGGGGATGGGAGAATTGAAGAAAGATATAAATGCAGGTTGGGCACTACTAACTTTTGCTATTATGATTACGGCAATGCTTATTACTGTAGTAGTTTTAGAGCAAGGTCCTCACGTACCTTTACTTGTTGGTACAACGGTAGCAGCAATTGTTGCCAAATTACATGGCTATAAATGGGCAGAAATTGAAGAAATGATGTATAAAGGAATACGTCTAGCTTTACCTGCTATTGTTATTATTATTTTAGTAGGTTTAACAATTGGTGCATGGATCGGTGGCGGCGTTGTAGCAACGATGATTTTCTATGGTTTAAAGCTAATTTCTCCAGCGTGGTTCTTAGTAACAATTATGGTGCTATGTTCAATTGTATCTTTAGCTATTGGGAGTTCTTGGTCAACAATGGCTACAATTGGTGTGGCAGGTATGGGTATTGGCTTAAGCATGGGAATTCCTGCAGCAATGATTGCGGGTGCAGTTATTTCAGGCTCATACTTTGGTGATAAAATGTCACCATTATCAGATACAACAAATCTTGCAGCAGGATTAACAGGCACAGATTTATTTGACCATATTAAGCATATGCTTTATACAACAATTCCAGCCTTGATTATTTCACTTGTTGTCTTTGGCATTATGGGTAGAAAATTTGCAGATGTTTCAATGCAATCAGAGGAAATTTTAACAACATTAAAAGTGATGGAGGACAGTTTTGTTATTTCTCCATGGCTATTGCTTGTACCAGTAGGGGTTATTGTATTAGTCGCTAAAAAAGTACCAGCAATTCCAGCTTTAATTATTGGGATTGTAGCAGGCTTCCTCCTACAAATCCTTGTACAGGGTGGTACAGCTACAAGCGCTGTACAAGCATTACAGGAAGGTTTTACAATTTCGACAGGCAACGCTATGGTAGATGATTTATTTAATCGTGGTGGCTTAGATTCCATGATGTATACGGTTTCAATGACAATTGTTGCCATGACATTTGGTGGGATTTTAGAATATTCAGGCATGTTAAAGGCATTGATGGATGTTATTGTGAAGCTTGCTAAATCTACAGGTAGTTTGATTGCTTCAACAATTGCTGCTTGTATTACAACGAATGCGACATGTTCAGAGCAGTATATTTCAATTGTTGTTCCTTCACGTATGTTTGCAGGGGTTTATCAAAAACGTGGGCTTCATTCTAAAAACCTATCTCGTGCACTAGAGGATGGGGGAACATTAACTTCCGTATTCTTCCCTTGGAATACTTGTGGTGTGTTTATTTTAGCAACATTAGGTGTAGGCGCTATGGAATATGCACCATATGCGATTCTGAATTTTGCAGTACCAATTATTTCAATTATTTATGGCTATATCGGATTTGCAATTGTAAAATTAACGCCTGAAGAAATCGCAGCTGCTGAGCAACGTAGAAAAGAGCAAGAAGCTGAAAGTCTAGTATAATGGCTTAGAATTCTCGTAGGCATATAAACACCTACGAGAATTTTATTTTAGTATGTAGCAAAATTTAATTCATAGATGGTGCGAGGGCGACCTTGCTGATGGGTCATTTCCTCACCCACAGCCTTTGCATAGCCATTATCAACTAACTTTTTAATAATACGCTCGGTTGTTCGGCGTGTAACTTGTAAATATTCAGCAAGGTTTTGCGCTGTAAATTGAGTTGATTGACGCTCATGACTAAAGTTAATGATTTTAGAAATATTTAATGGGCTTAAATTTGTGAGCTTTGCCATTTCCAATACATATGGATCATTGGTTTTTAAAGCTAGCCTGCCTTCTGTATTTGGAAAAGGACCTAATAAATTTTTATGCTCGTCAAGAAGATAAATTTCACGAGGCTTTGTAAATGCCAGTGCATGTTGAGCATGTTGTGTAGCTTCAAAAATAGAATGTCCATAGCCAAATGCTAGTTTAAATGGCTGATTAATTTTCTGAATAAGCTTCTCTAAGTTGTCCTTTTCAAGAGCTATTTGTAAATGCCCAGCAGTTGTATAAAGCTCAAAGGAGTGCGAGGTAATTTGCTTATAGGTTGAAAAAGTAGCCTTTGTAATTTCGCTAACGACTGTTGATGGAGAAGAGGCATCTTCAGGAATTTCTAAAAAACCAACAACAGCTTTTACCGATTCAGATTTAGTTAATAGTGATTTTGATTTTGTTTCTTCAAGACATTGAATAATGGCATTTGTTGTATCTAACATACGCATTGCAGGTATTTGTCTTGCTTGTAATTCGTCGAACACACTATGAATACTTGTAATAACAAAATCAATGCTTTTCGCATTCCATAAGGCAATATGCTGATGTAGAATCGTTTCAGTCGGCTCTGTAATGGATATATGTTGAACATATGGCTTTTCACCAGTATATTCTATTTCAGCTAAAACATTATCAACAAATATTGGATTCATTACATCAATCGAAATTCTATTGATTGGTATGGCATGTGTAGCTACTAGTGATAATAAAGTTGTTGAAATCGCTATTTCATCCTGTTTAAGATAATTCCACGGTATTGGAATTTCCGACAGTAATGATTGGGCATGTAAATAAGGTAATGTTCCCCCTAATAAAAGAGCATCACATGGTTTCATTTGTTTTAGTAGAGTAGGTGCTTCCGCTGGATGATTGTACAAATAAAATTCTAATTGAACATTGGGGATATTTTGTGCGATACTAATAATACGTTTCATAAAGGCTTTAGAACAAATAATCGCTATTTTCGTAGACATAGGCATCACTCCTTTGCTATTTTTTTCAGTAATTAGCGACATATTAACGACTATTAAAACATGAAGGAGATTAATGATTATGAAAATCCAACAAGTAGATATTTTTGCTATCCATTTACCATTGATTGACCCATTTATTATTAGCTATGCTACATATGATACAATGCCCTCCATTATTTTAAAAGTAACAACTGATACAGGGGTTGTCGGATATGGAGAAGCTGTTCCTGATGAGCATGTAACAGGTGAAACATGGGAAAGTACCTATGCGGTATTAAAAAATCACCTTGCACCTGCTGTTATTGGAGAAAGCCCAATGGCATTTGAAAAGCTGCATGATAAAATGAACAAAATTGTGAAGGACGTACCAGCCGCAAAGGCAGCGATTGATATTGCCTGCTTCGATATTGCTGGAAAGGCATTGGGCGTACCAGTATATCAGCTATTAGGTGGACGCTATCATGAAAAATTCCCAATTACACATGTTTTAAGTATTGGAACACCTGAAGCAATGGCAGAGGAGGCAGCTAATCGTGTAGAAATGGGCTACCGTTCATTTAAAATGAAGGTGGGAACAGAAGTTATGCGTGATGTTGCTCGTATTAAAGCAGTACGTGAGCGTGTTGGAGAGGATATTGCGATTCGGGTTGATGTCAATCAAGGCTGGGGCAATGCAGCTACTACACTACAAGGCTTACGTGTTATGAAAGACTTAAATATTGATTGGCTAGAGCAACCAGTCAATAGTGAAGATATTGATGGAATGGTTGAGATTAAATCAAAATCTGATGTAACGTTAATGATTGATGAAGGGCTGCGTGGTGTACGTGAAATGCGTGAAATTATTGCTAAGCGTGCAGCCGATAAAGTAAATATTAAATTAATGAAATGCGGGGGCATTTATCCTGCTATGAAGCTTGCTGTGATGGCTGAAATGGCAGGTATTGAATGTCAGGTTGGCTCAATGGTAGAGTCCTCTGTAGGTTCTGCTGCAGGCTTCCATGTAGCATTTTCGAAAAAGATTATGACAAGTGTTGAATTAACAGGACCACTTAAGTTCTCAAAAGATGTGGGCAATCTACATTATGATGTGCCGTTTATTTGCTTAAATGAGCAGCCTGGCTTAGGTGTAGATGTAGATGAAGCTGTGATTCAGGAATTATGTAAGTTCTCAGCTGTTGTTACAGCCTAAGGGGGTAGGGTATGAAAAAGCTTTATACAGGTATGCTTGGTGAAACGCCATTTGATGTTATACAACTAGCACCTCAGCATTTACAGCAAATTGAGAAGCTACAGATGGAGGTTTATCAGGCATTAGAAGATCAAACGATTTTACAGCCTTTAACGACAGAGGAATTTGACTATATTTTAAATGGCAATGGTATGATGCTCGGTGCGTATGTAGGGGAGGAATTAATCGCCTTTCGTGCTTTATTAAATCCTCCTGCTGAGGATGAGCATCTTGGGTATGACTGTGGCATTGCAGAGCATGAGTTCCATCGGGTTTTATATCAGGAGATATCTAATGTTTCGCCGAAATATCGCGGCTATGGCTTACAGCAAACATTAGCGGCGGTGGCTATGAACCAGATTGATTTAGAAAAATATGATTACATATGTTCAACAGTGAAGCCCTATAATATTCCAAGCTTAAAGGATAAATTTTCTCAGCAGCTTGTGATTAAAGGCTTAAAGGTGAAATATGTAGATAAGCTACGTTATATTTTCTATAAAGATTTACGACAAAAGCCGCCTATTTTTACAGATCAGCAAACGGTGTCAATGGGGGATATAGCCGCTCAGCAACAGCTATTAAAGCAGGGCTATTTAGGCACAGCTATGTTTGAAGAAAATAATGATTGGTTTGTTGTATATGAAAAGTAAAAACCTTATCCTTCACTAAAGCAAAATGTGAAGGATAAGGCTTTTTTTATTTTTTCATTGGACAAAAGCCACAAGCCATTAAACCAGGGATATCTTTGGAAAAACAGCATGATTTGCGAACAGGAACATTCACTAAATTTGTTGGGCTTTGATTGCCTGTATATTGTGCCCACCAAGATTTATTGGAGAAGCGTGCCCATGTTTTTGGGTTTTCTAAGGCTTCTATATCCTCCATTGCTTGGTCAGCTAGGCCGGGGTTGGCTAGCAATACATGATAATGCCATAGTAAATAGCCAAAGAAATTTTCCCAAATAGTAAGGGGGGAGATAGATGTCACCTTTCGAAGCTGTTGAACAATTACGTGCCCATCATAGAGAATTTTTTCAATAACGGCCTGACGTTCATCTTCATCAACATAGCGCCAGTCATTAGGGTTTGCAAACATAGCAACGGTAAAGCTATTAAATTCTTTAGCGGCATCAAAGCGCAATTCAATTGGCTTACCATCCCAAACCTCATCATAGGCAGCGAGCATATAAAATTGCATAGCAAAAAACATACCGTAACGGCGCGCAAAATGGGAAATAGCCGCAGTTTCCGTTGCTGCATCTGTAATGCCCATCATCAAGTTTAAAAAATCAGGATGGTAAAAATCTTTATGTATATCAGCCAATGTAAATAAAGTCCGCTTAGGCTCAGTTGTATAAATACTATAAGAGTTTAGTTGTTGCACTTGATCCATCGTTAAAGCTGGCATGGTCATCCTCCTTTATTTAGTTAATTATAAAGTAATCATTTTTGCTTCACAAATGGAATGCAATGTAGTAAAATGCATTAAACATATAAGATATATATGAATTAAAGTCATGGATAAAAAAATTAAGATTTTTTTAGATTATTGTTGACATTTTAATTGATAATGATTATCATTATCGTATAAAGATTATTCCTCCTCTACAATACAGTGTAGAGAGGATGAACTTTAGCTACTTTTCTCCAGAAGTTTGCTAGTTCATGATTACGCTCCTAAAACCCCCCTCATTTTTTGGGAACGTGAAAATCTCTAGGCGACTCATCCTACGATAGGATGGAGTCGTCTTTTTTTATCTTGTTCAGCAAATTCTTTTTGTATCGAAAGCGAAGCGTCAGCGGAAGATGCTTTATGTACCGAAAGCATTAGCGACAGGTATAATTATGCTGGAGTGTAATTGATGCCATATAAAAAAACAGCCCAATAAAGGACTGTTTATGGGGAAGTGGACTGTTGTACAGCACTTTTTCTCCCTAATATCATTGTATAGTAGCTATGCAATAGCATACCAATAATAATTACGCCAAGACCCGCTAGCGCAATTGGATTTGGGAAGGCTATTCCGAGTAGTAGTACCTCACCGATAATTACAAATAAAATTTCGGTTGATTGTGTTGCTTCTACAGCAGCAAGCTTTCCCTGATGATCTCTGACACGATCTGTTGCAATGAAAAATAAGATTGTTGCAATAACGCCTGAACTAATGCCGACTAGTAAAGATTGGAATAGTTGACTTGCTGACGGCAGTCCCACTGTTATCATGGCGTAAATAGCGATAATAATCCATGCTGGCATCGACGCAATTGTCATGCCAAGGACACGCTGAAAGGTATCAATACGTCCACCACAGATTTCCATCATTTTGCGATTCCCTAGAGGATAGGCAAAGGCAGCAATGATAACAGGCAAAATACCAAGCATTAAACTTCTAAATGGAACAGATTGTGCCTGAGGTATTTGAATAAGTAGAATACCTACTAATATGACACAAGAGATTAGAAGAGAGATTAACGGAATCTTTTGCCGTACCTTTTTCCCCGCGATAATAGAAACAAAGAGGGGGGCTAATAATACCCCAGCAACAATGGTAAATTGCCATGTTCCAGATACAAGCCAGCCTGGACCAAATGCCGCTGCAAATGTTAAAGGTGCATAGAACAATACAAAGCCAACAAAGCTCCAAAGCAACCATCCAATAGGCTGTGCCTTCATTTCTCCAGCTAGCTGTGAAAAGCCCTTACGATAAAAAACAATCACCAGCAAAAAGGGGAGCATAAAGAAATATCGTAGTGATGCACTCCAAAGCCAGCTACCTCCCTGCATTTCCATTGCATGATTTAAAATAAATGTGACAGCAAAGAACAGTGAAGCTAAAATGCCTAATGCAATTTCTTTCATCAAGACCACCTCAATTGGAGTTGTATCATAAAACTCCATATGTAATATTGTAATGTGAAAATTCAGTCATTAATGCTGAAAAAATGACGAAGAAAGGAAAGCCTTTCTTCGCAATAGCATTCAAAACCTTTTATTGTGCCTGTTGTTCAAAGAGCTGAACAATTTCAATAATGACTTGTGCTGCTTTCTCCATTGTTTCAGCAGATACATATTCAAACTTACCATGCATATTTTCACCACCAGCAAAAATATTTGGTGTTGGTAAGCCCATATAGGATAACTGTGAGCCATCTGTACCACCACGGATTGGTAAAGTGTTTGGTGTAATATCTAATTTTTCCATTGCAGCACGGGCAATGTCAACAATTTCTTTTACAGGTTCAATTTTTTCACCCATATTATAGTATTGATCTTCCATTGTAATGCTTAGAGCATCTTTTCCAAACTGCGCTTGGATTTTAGCTGCTGCATCAAGCATTAACTGTTTTTTCTCTTCAAATTTTTGACGATCATGGTCGCGTACAATATAAGATAGCTCTGTATGCTCAATCAATCCATTAAAGTTCGTTAAATGAATAAAGCCCTCATAGCCCTCTGTTTTTTCAGGAACTGCATCAGCAGGCATTTCATTTTGAAAGGCAATCGCTATTGTTATTGCATTTATCATTTTATTTTTAGCAGAGCCAGGATGGACACTAGTGCCCTTTGTAATAACTTTTACGCCAGCGGCATTAAAGCTTTCGTATTGTAGCTCTCCAAGTGGCCCACCATCCATTGTATAGGCATAGTCTGCTCCAAATGCAGCTACATCAAATTTATGTGGACCACGGCCAATTTCTTCATCAGGTGTAAAGGCTACACGAATTTTTCCGTGTTTGATAGAAGGGTTTTGAATAAGGTATTCCATAGCCGTCATAATTTCAGCAATACCAGCCTTATCATCTGCGCCTAATAGGGTAGTACCATCTGTTGTAATAAGTGTTTGACCAATATAATTTTTCAGTTCAGGGAAATCTGTTGGTGACATTACTAAATGTTCATTTAACTGAATATCGCCACCATCGTAGTTATCTACACGCTGTGGCTTCACATTTGTCCCCGTATAATCTGTTGCTGTATCCACATGTGCTAAAAAACCAATTGTTGGTACTTCTTTATTTGTATTTGCCTCTAATGTAGCAAATAAATAGCCATTTTCATCTAAGGTAATATCTGTTAAGCCAATTTCAGCAAGTTCATCTTTTAAAACATATAATAGATCAAATTGCTTTTGTGTGGAAGGCGTAGTTTCGCTTGTAGAGTCTGATTGTGTATCGATTTTTGCATAGCGAATTAATCGCTCAATTACTTGTTCTTTCATAAAATATGGCCTCCTATATGTGTATATGTTAGTATTGTATCACTTTACTTCGGGTTTCGGAATATTGAAGGATGCTTAAGGAAATAAGGAATTGGGCGCTATAATACGTCAGCATAATGACTTCATGAGAAAAAGCTAATGGTGCAACAAATTTATTGATTGCTAAATAGGAATCAGAGGCGATAAATAATAAAGCACCAATTGTAGCAAATTTAGAGCCAGTTTGAATGGCTGTCCAGCCCATTGTAAAAATAATAGCTATATAGGCAAGCACTGCAATGCCGAGTAGGGTGCTTCCTGTTTGAAATACAGACCCCGCAAGCCATATCCCCATCATCGCCCCATAAAGCAATAAAATCAGCTTTGCCCAAGCAGGTACTTGCTGTTTATGAGCAGTAACAAATGCAGCAATATAAAAAATATGCCCAATTAAAAAGCTAGTTAGTCCAACTAAAAACCACTGTAATGTATAATCGCCAATCATACAAAATATAAGACCTGTGATAATCAATAGTTGGTATTTTCGAACATGTAATGGTTTTTGAATAGTAGCTAATATAATCATCAATAACATTGGGATGACTTTAAAGATGAGTGTTAATCCTTCTGCAATATGGGAAAAAAGAAAAATATAATAAAGGCTGAATAACATGGTAAATGCTATTAATAGTTTTTTTAGCAATTGCTTCAGCTCCTCTCCATTTGAAATTCTTTCTTAATTAATAGAATTCCTTTATCTAAAAAAGAATTTTTTATAGAGAGTGTTCACTTGGCATAGAAGTTACCCTTTTATAATATGAAACCTTTTTCATCTGTAACCGTAAATTAAGAAGACATACAATTGAAGAGAGGATGAAATAAATGACTAAGCTACTTATAGCTTCGGCAGTCATTGCAGTGATCGCAAGTGTGTTAGTAACACCGCTTATTACAAAAAAGCGTGAGGATGGAAAATCCAAAAAGGTTATTGGCTACTTTTTTATCGGTGTTTTTATATTAAGCTTGTTAGCAACAGGTATCACTTTATATATAACAAAAATCGATGTAAATTGGCTTGTTTTTTGGCCTGCTATTATTGTGCTGACATTAGTAGGTGCGCTGCTGGCAAGTGGTATTGAACGAAAAATAAAGGGCATTTTATTTTTAGCAAGTTTAGGCGTTGCCATTTATGTATTATCAGCACCTTTATGGAATGCTAATGAAAAATTTAAGTCTTCTGAAATGAAGGAAGAGGTGGAGATCACACCGTTCGATGAAACACAGACGCCCGCAAGCGTTCCGCCAAAATTTGCACGCAATAAAATGAAAAAGGCGTTTGGACAAGTGCCAAATACAAGTTATTATGAGCTGGGACGTCTTCAAATTCAAAAGGTGAAGGGCGAATATGTGTATATAGCACCAGTTGAATTTTCAGGGTTTTTTAAATGGATGAATGGCGACACAACGCCAGGCTATTTTATTATGAGTGCGACAGACTCAGCAGATAATCCACGATTTGTGAAGGAGGAAATGAAGTATGTTCCTTCTGCATACTTAAATGCGAATTTAGAGCGCCATATTCGTCTACAGCATCCATTCCTAATTTTTTATGGGGATGTTCAGCTTGAGGTTAATGATGAAGGAAAGCCGTATTATATTCGCTCATATGGTGAATTTATCTCAGCGCGTAATGGCTTTGATGTGAAAGGGATTGTGTTAGTGGATGCCTTAACAGGGAAATCAGAGGTGCTAGAGCTAAAAAATATTCCGGAATTTATTGATGGTGGAGTGTCACCCGAAACGGTCAGCTTACAAAATAGTTATTTTGGTAACTATGTTCATGGATTCTGGAATAGTATGTTTGGGAAAAAGGATGTAAAAATTCCATCTGATGAGGGAACAGAATCAAATGTTAGCCCAATTTTTGATGAGAATGGTGATATGTATTACTTTACAGACTTTACAAGTCCAAAAGAGGGCGTAGATTCTATGCTGGGCTATTCTTTAACAAATGCGCGAACAGGTGCAGCAACATATTATACAGGAAATCAAGATTCAAGCTATATGGATTCACAAGGTAATTTACAAATTATTGAAAAGAAATTTATAGAGAAAAAATGGACTGGTGAAATGCCAGTGTTATATAACTTTTATGGTGAAGCAAGCTGGTTAACGGCTGTACTGGATTCTAATGGCTTTTTACAAAACTATTTTATTGTATCAGCAGCAAATCCCGAGATTTCTGTTTATGCAACAACACCTAAAGAAGCGCTGAAATTATATAAAACAGCCTTAAGCCGTGGAGGAAATACAGTGGACGGGAGCTCCAAAGCGGAGGAAAAGCAGGCTAGTGGAAAAGTATTACGTGTATACAAAGAACGTTTAGGTGATTTTACAACAGTATCGTTCTTGCTAGAAAATGGTGAAAATTATTTAGTAAGTGCTGAAACAGAGCCTTTAGCTATTTATTTACAAGAGGGTGATGAGGTCATTCTCACATATGGCGATACAGGCGAGCAATTCTTGCCAGTTCGTTCACTAATGATAAAAGGGCTACAATAGAAAAAATAACAAAGGGCGATCTTCATGCAGTGAAGGTCGTCCTTTGTTATTTAGTGTGCTGTTGAATATAGCGCAACATTTTTTCTCGATGGTTGGTAAAAAGTGTTTGTGCATGATTATTTAACATGAAAATATCTTGCAGGTAACTTTGCAATAGTTTATTTTCATATTCGAAAGTTAGTTGGTCATTATTTTCTAAAATATAATCTAGCAAAAGGGCGTGTAAGACAACTACTTCTAAATTTTGTGTATTGGTAATAAATTTTAGTTGAAGAATCGTTGTATGTGACACAAATTGATCAATATAGTCAATAGCAGGTTGATATTGTGTAAAGTCAATATGTGCTTCAAGTCGCTTTCTTAATTCTGTACAATTATTATTTAATTCTTCCATTTTTAAAAATAAACTTCTAACACTTCTCCTATGCTGTTGCTCCAAAGTACGAGCAAGATGCTTATTCACAAAGGCCATTTTGTCTATAACTCCTTTCAGTGATAGGATTATCTTGGTTCAGTGGGTGTCCAAACGCCCACTGAACCAAGATAAAAGCCCGACAGATGTACCTGACGCTAGCGCGTAATCGATTATTATAAATATGAATGGAGTTGCTGGAAAAAGAAAGAGTCCTATTTATTAATTTGCAGTTATATATCTGATGGAGCTTATGTAAAAAATACTAGTTAAAATGAAAATGGGGTTGTTATCATACGATAGTAACCCCATTTCTAATAGTTTATTTCCAATTAAATCCTTTTTTAGCTAAAAACTCTTTAATATGAGGACGACGTTGCTCAATTAGGAAGTCAGCCATTTGTTTTGTCCAATTATCAATTTTTCTATTTGATGATCGGCTATTATAATAGGCTTCCATTGTTTCGTTATATGCTGGTAAAAGCTCCTCATATTTTTGAGCATTGTATTCATTTTCATGTAATACAGCAGATACAGGTAAACGAGGTTTTACCTCATTGCGACGTGCAGGAACGCCGATTGTTAGCCCAAATAATGGGAAAACATAATCAGGTAGATTGAACAACTCACTGATTTCAGCAGGGTTATTGCGTACACCGCCAATATAGCAAATACCGTAGCCCATTGATTCAGCAGCAATCACAAAGTTCTGTGCAAATAATGACACATCTGCTACACCTACAAGGACATTTTCAGCGGAGTCAGCTACGATATCCACACTCTCTAATTTACCAGCCATTTGCAGGCGCTTAAAATCAACACAAAAGACAAAAGCACCTCCAGAGGTTTCATATTGGCGTGGGTTGCCAGAAAGTAAACCTAATTTTTCCTTTTTCTCTTCATCTGTTACCCATATAACACTATAGGCTTGTACAAAATGTGATGTTGCAGCCATTTGTGCTGTAGCAATTAAATCTTCAATAATGTCTTTTGAAATAGGTTTACCATCATAAATACGCACTGAAGAATGGTTACGTAATAATTCTTTTACCATGTATAGACTCTCCTTTGTTTCTTTGTATATGAAAAGCATAGCACGCTTTATAGTCAAAATCGAACAAAGAAGAATATTTAATCACTTATAGGAAGTTCTATAAATTATCTCATAACGTAAAATATTTATAATGAAAATCTATAGAAGTCCAATCCATTTCCAATAAGTTGCAGAGAAGAGCAAAATCAAAATAAAGCCTACAACGGTTAATGGAATACCTGATTTCAGGAAGTCTTTTGTTGTAAATGCGCCCGTACCATAGGCAAGCATATTTTGTGGTGCGCTGATTGGTAGCAGGAAGCCAAAGCTAATGACAAATTGCTGTACAATGACGAAACCAACTTGGTCAACATTCGCCGTTAATGTTGATGCTAAAACGATAAATACTGGTATAAGCGCGGATGCTAAGCTTGTTGCACTTGCAAAGCCTAAATGAATCAAAATATTAAAGAGTGTGACGAGTGCAATCGTAGCTAAAATCGGCATAGAATCTAAACCAAGTGAGCCAAACACTTTATCGGATAACCATGATGCACCTTCCGTACTTAATAAAATCGTTCCTAGCATAATACCTACCGCAAAGACAATAATTGTTCCCCAAGGAATATGAGATTCAACTTCCTTCCATGTATATACACCGATTTTTGGTAATAATAAAATAGCAATAGCAATAATTGTGACGGTTGTTGTATCAAATGGATGAAGTCTTCCTTCAGTTGCCCAAAAGAACAGTAAGATAACAGAGGTAATAATTAAACGTATTTCAGGGCCTTTTAACGGACCAAGCTCTTCAAGTTGTTTCTTGATAACCTCTTTACCACCCTCAATATTGCTTGTTTCAGGTTTAATAAGCATAATCATGACGAAAAATAGCACAACTGACATAATAACGGAGAATGGACCAGCGTAGAGCAGCCATGCCCCCCAAGAAATATTCACATTAAATTGTTCTTGAATAAAATTTAATGCAACCATATTTTGGGCTGCTGCTGTTTTGATACCAATATTCCAAATAGAAACAGCTTGTACAGAAGTAATAACAAGTAGGGCAGCGAGTCGGCTATCACGTGGTAAACCAAATGCTGCGACCATTCCGAGTAAAATAGGAACAACGGCACCAGCACGCGCTGTAGCAGAAGGGACAAAGAATGCAAGGGCTATTGATACTAGAATAGCGCCAAATACAATAGCTTTCGTTTTTGTTCCTACAAGTGAAAGAATCCAGAGAGCGAGTCGCTTATGCAAGTTGGTAAGCTGCATTGCTGCTGCTAAAAAAAGAGCTGCTGCTACTAGAGCGACTGCGGAATTACTAAAGCCACTTAATGCAAGCTTTAGAGCACCTGCTGTACCTAATTCTGTTGTAGGGTCATTAACTGTTGGCGCAAGCCCAAGTAACACAGTAACAAGTGCAATAATCATCGCTGAGCTAACAGGATATGATACAGCTTCTGTTACCCAAAGAATAACTGCGAAGGCTAGGATGGCTAGAGAGCGCTGTCCTGCTACAGGTAGCTCACCATTATTCGGCAAAAATGTAATAATAATTAGTAGGGCAAAGGCTAGCGCAATCCAGAGAGGCTTTAAATTACGTTTTGTAGCTTCTTGTTTCAGTGCTGACATATTTTCTCATCCTTTCTACACTATTATTCATAACATCGGTTAGGACAATATTTTATTAAGATAGAAAACTGTCCATTTTATTATAGAATAATCAGTATGTAAAATAATTACTTTTTAGAGCATTAAGCAGATAATAAAGAGAAAATATACGGTCATACAAAAGACAAAATAACTATGTAAGTAATTCAATGCCAGTGTATAGGGTATATTATAATTCCGATAAATATTTTTGTGGAAAAATGCTGAGCATGCTTTTATGATTACGCAGCACATTGTTAGTGAAGACAGGAGGCTGAAATTGCCAATGCCTCCATTGTTAATATTGTACCCGTTTCAAATAAATGCAATCGTAATAGTTTGTTAAATTTCTATAATAATACTATTTCTTTTTCTTAAATGCTGAGGTGACTTTAGGCTCTGTGCCTTTCACTAATCGTTTAATATTTTCAATATGTAAAATCATAGCGATGACAAAAAGCAATAGTGCGATAACAGTTGGGCCGATTCCGGGAATCCATAAATATGTGGCTGTACAAAAGACAAGATAAAACTCAAGTACACCAACAATTAAATAGTTTGTAGCAAACGATAAAATAACAAAAAGTATAAGTGCAAATAAACCAATTTTCCAATTCACAGCAAGCAAAATACCAATAATAGAGGCAGTCCCTTTACCGCCATTAAAGCCCATATAAAACGGGAAGTTATGACCTAAAATAACACCTGCAGCTATCAGGTATGTCAGCAGCCATATTTGCTCTTCTGTCAAAAATGTAGCATCCCCAAAATATAGGTGTGCACCAATAATGGCAATAACTCCTTTGCCAATATCAATGAGAGCGACTAAAACACCGTATTTCCAGCCAAGAGAAAGTGTGGCATTGGAGGCTCCAGCATTGCCATGACCAGCTTTTTTTAGGTCAACCCCCGATAAAATTTGCGCCACCTTCGAACCATGAATGCAGCCAATAAGATAGCCGACAATAAGAACAGTAATCACGGCTTTTACCATAAAAATACTCCTTTCGAATTGATTTCTAAAAATAATGTATGTGTTCATATTACGAAAAAAAGCAAACAGAAGTTTCGGAAAAAATAAAATTTATAGGTTGACAGAAAAAAACTCTATGTTTATACTGTGTAACAACGATGGAAATTGAATCACATACTCTTATCAAGAGCGGCGGAGGGACAGGCCCTATGATGCCCAGCAACCAGTGAGTGACGAACTTACTACGGTGCTAATTCCTGCAGATTCATGCTTGAATCTGGCAGATAAGGGGAGGAAAACTTGCAACTGCAACCCTCTTCTTAGCTGAAGAGGGTTTTTTGTTTTCTACAGAAAATCCTCCTCATCTCCGGTACCATCGTAAAAAAATAACCATTTGGAGGTATACAATGACAGATTTTAAACCAGAAACATTATTGTTACATGGTGGTCAAGAGCCAGACCCTGTGACAGGCACCCGTACAGTTCCTATCTATCGTTCAACAGCTTTTGTTTTTAAAGACACTGCTCATGCGCAACGTCTTTTTGCCTTAGAGGAAGCGGGGAATATTTACACACGTATTACAAACCCTACTGTAGATGTTTTTGAAAAGCGTGTAGCTTTATTGGAGGGTGGGACAGCGGCAGTAGCACTTTCATCTGGTGCAGCAGCGATTGCCTTCTCCATTTTAAACCTAGCAGGAGCTGGTGATGAAATAGTAGCAGCTAGTTCTTTATATGGTGGTACTTATAATTTATTCGCAAATACATTACCAAACTACGGTATTAAAACAATTTTTGTAGATGAAACAAACCCAGAAAATTTCCATGCAGCGATTACTGATAAAACGAAGGCTGTTTTTGCTGAAGTCTATGGTAATCCAAGCTTAAAGGTTTTAGATATTGAAGCGGTTGCTAAAATTGCTCATGACAACAGCTTGCCATTAATTATAGATAGCACATTTGCTTCTCCTTATGGCTCTACACCAATTGACTTTGGGGCAGATATTGTTGTTCATTCAGCAACAAAATGGATTGGTGGTCATGGTACAACTTTAGGTGGTGTTGTAGTAGATGCTGGTAAGTTTGACTGGACGAGTGGACGGTTCCCTGGCTTTACGGAGCCTGATGCTTCCTATCATGGACTACGTTATGGCATTGATACAGCATCCACTGCTTTTGCTACAAAGCTACGTGTACAATTGTTACGCGACTTTGGTCCAACATTGAGCCCTGACGCTGCTTTTAATTTCCTACAAGGTTTAGAAACGCTTCATTTGCGTATACCTAAACATAATGAAAATGCATTGGCAGTGGCTGAATATTTACAAAACCACCCATCTGTGGAATATGTAAATTACAATGGTCTTGAGGATTTCCCTACACATCATTTGGCGAAGAAATATTTAAGAAATGGCTTCGGTTCAGTGCTTACCTTTGGCATTAAAGGTGGACGTGAAGCAGGAAGAAAGCTTATTGATAGTGTAAAGCTATTCTCACATGTAGCGAATGTAGGAGATGCTAAATCGTTAATTATACACCCAGCATCCACGACACATCAGCAATTATCAGCAGAGGAATTGGTCCAAGCTGGCGTAGCCGAATCGCTCATTCGCTTATCTATCGGCTTAGAGGCAGTGGAAGATATTATTGCTGATTTAGAACAGGCAATTGCACAAGCAACATCAGCTGAGCAAACAATAGAAGCTTAAGCTAGAGAAGATAAAGAGCAATGTTGTAGCGTTTACGTATTTTCTCATTTGAAGTGCCTCATTTGGTAATGCGTAAAACGTTGCTGCATCAGCTATTTACCTCATTTGGTAAATTGTCAGAACTTTCTCGAAAATAAAACCTAGTATTTTTATTTGTATTATTGACTTAAATAAAACCATGCTATATACTAGGAAATAATATAAATGAGCGACACTAACTTTTTAAAGGGTAAACAGTTAAAAGTGCTGTCTAACCAGCAGCTATTTCTCTCTAAAAACTGATGATAAAGGAGTGGTTTAAATGGGTAATATTTATAGTGCACAAAATATTGCATCTTATTTTATTTATGAACTAAACGAAGGTTATATATTTGTAAACAATAAGGCCATGCAACACTTACTTGCATCAGTTGAAGAAAAATGGCAACAAGCTTTTGGTCATACAGCATTTTATGAACAAATTTGTGCACAAGAAGAAGGCTATAGCGTAAAGGAAGTTTATGAAGCTTATCAAAGTTATGGTATAAGTCATATCCCACTTCCTGCAACAGAGTATTATTTAAAATATGGTACATTCCAATTAGTTGAACGTACATATGCTGTGCCGAATTTTACAGAGAAGGAAGTCAGCCTTGTTCAACAGGTTTTAACACAATATCGCTATCAATTGCTTTCAAAAGCAGGCTAAAACTCCCCTTATATCTTTAAGCTCATTCTCTGCTGCTACAGGGAATGAGCTTTTTTAATAGGGGTCTTGTTAACACTATATTTGCGTATACTATACAATAGAAGAAAACATTTATTTGTTGTAAGTAAATAGTCAAGATTTGTTCAAATGTTATTCATATACTGTAAACACGTATAGTAAAGGGATTGAAAACGATTTCTTATGCACGTCTAGAAGAAACAAATGTCCATCCTAGAAAGATTTTTCTTGTGTGAACTATATATATGCGTTACAATTTTCTTTAAGTTAAATTTTGAATTATTTGAATTTGTAGAGTTTCTAAAATAATGGAGCTTGTACCAATATAAACAATAATTATAAGCTTTCGGTGTATATAACCTAAAAGCTAACAATAATTTTAGGAAACTGCGGAATGTAAGTTGGAGGGAATAACAGGAATGGCAACTATAAAGGCAGCGATTTTAGGATTTGGAACGGTAGGTCAAGGGATTTACCATATATTAAAAGAAAAGCGAGAAGAGCTTAAAAATAAATTAGGCATTGAATTAGAAGTAGCAAAAATTTTAGTAACAGATGCAAGTCGTGAACGTGTACCAGGGACAGCACATCTAATGACAACAAATATGGATGATGTCTTAGCTGAACCAGGTATGCAGGTTGTATTTGAAGCAATTGTTAATGAAGAGCCTGCGTATAGCTACTTAAAGCGTGCGGTTGAGCATAAATGCCATGTTATTACAGCCAACAAAGTGATGTTTGCCAAGCGAGGCTTAGAATTGCAGGCACTTGCAAAGGAAAATGGTGTTTTTGTAGGCTTTGAAGCAACTACTGCAGGTGGCGTGCCTGTTATTAAAACAATGAAAAATATTTTACTTGTCAATGATGTAAGCCGTATACAAGGAATTTTAAATGGTACATGTAACTATATTTTAACAAAGATGCGTGCACAAGGCTGTACATTTGAGGAAGCATTAAAAGAGGCACAAAGCTTAGGCTACGCGGAGGCAGACCCATATAACGATGTTTCAGGGCAGGATGCTTTTAAAAAGCTAATGATTTTAAGTGCACTGGCATTTGGGGAGCAACCTGATTGGGCAGATGTAGAGGTCATTGGTATTGATAATATTTCATCGACACAAGTCCGTGAAGCATATGAGAAGGGGATGCGCTATCGCCATGTAGCAGAGGTTGAAAAGCTGGACAATGGTAAAATTGTAGCGAAGGTAGGTCCGCAATTAGTTGATAAGGAACATCCATTATATCCAGTCGATGATGTCAATAATGCGGTTGCCTTAGACACGAATTATATCGGTACACTTACATTAATTGGCCCTGGTGCTGGCATGTATCCGACTGCTAGTGTTATGGTAGAGGATTATGCTGAAATAATTGGGAAAAGAGCTGGATTTGTTGTAACAATTTAAACTCTTTACGATAAATGGTTAGAAGCCTGCCATTCAAGCAATTGAATAGCAGGCTTTTTATTAATCTTCATCTTTTACATCAATATCCTCTGGAATAGGGGTAGAGCGCCAAATTTCAATTTCCTCTTTAATACGCTCCAATTGCTCAAAATAAGTGCTGAACTGGTCACTATTGATAAGTATTTGCTCCCCATCATAAACAGAGCGGATACGTCCCTCATATACTAAACGTATAATTTGCTCCTCAGGCATACCAAGATCAAGAGCCGTTTCTGCAACTGTTTTATACATATACTTCGCTCCTTTTACTATTTTCATTATACTGCTCATTAAAGAGAAAGCATACTAAAGTAAAAATGGTAATTGTTTGATTTTGGATAAATCTGTATTATTAATAATAACATGGTTCAACACTAAAAGATGTAATTCACACTTTTATTACTAATAGTAGTTGGCTAGTAGAAAGGAAATCAACTCAGTGCTATGATAAGGAGCCAACAATATAGAGGTCAAGACAGATAAAATTTAATTTTTATTAGCACTATTTTATAGTAGAAAAAGCCTCAGTAAAACCTTAAGAAATTCTTCATTTTTATCGTAACTGGTTTTTAAGATTTGAACAGTACACTAATATTTGAGAGTGAGGTGTATATCATGACGAAATTAACAGTTCTTGTTACAGATGACGATCAAGATATTCGTGATGGTATTGAAATCTATTTAAAAAATGAAGGTTATAATGTTATCAAGGCAGCAGATGGCGTAGAGGCGTTGGAAAAACTAAAAAATAATGAAATACATTTAATCATTTTAGATATTATGATGCCGAATATGGATGGCATTACAGCAACTTTTAAAATTAGAGAAGAACGTAATATTCCAATTATTATGCTTAGCGCAAAGGCGGAGGATGGCGATAAAATACACGGTTTATCTGTAGGAGCAGATGATTATGTGACAAAGCCATTCCATCCGTTAGAACTATTGGCACGCGTAAAATCGCAGCTACGACGCTATGTTCAACTAGGAACCTATAATGAAGGTGCAGCAAAGGTAGAAATTGATGGACTTATGCTTGATGAGGATGCAAAAGAGGTCATCTTAGAGGGAGAGCCTGTTCGACTTACGCCAATCGAATATAAAATTACAGAACTATTAATGAAAAATGCAGGGCGTGTTTTTTCGATTCGCGAAATTTATGAACGTGTTTGGAATGAGGAAGCCTACAATGCAGAAAATATTGTAGCTGTGCATATTCGAAAAATACGTGAAAAAATTGAAGCAGACCCGAAAAATCCGCGCTATTTAAAGGTGGTATGGGGTGTTGGATATAAAATGGAAAAATAAGCTGGAGAAGTATATATCAATTACAGGATTTATAGCAGGTGTTATTGGACTTATTTACTTTGGTGTGTATGCTTATCAAATCGTTAATGCTCGCTCCTCAGAGGTTTTACAATTGTTTGAAAGAATTTTTTAGGGGAGTGTTAGAGCTATGATAAAAAAATGGAAATCCCTTCTTGTGCTTATATGTTTAATTTGGACAACCTTTGGAATAGGAACTTTTATGCTTGCAGGTCATCAATATATTGGCAACTCCTATTTTGATTCGGAAAACTTCTATGGTGAGAGCGATGATTTTTTTACGAATTTAGGACCAATCATTTTAAATGCACCAAAAGCGAGTGACTTAAAAAATAAATTAGATGTTACACAAACGGAAATAGATGAGCATCGTAATTATTATGGTACGCTAGGAGAGCAAATTAATAGTATTAGGGCACAATATGAGCAGCCCATTCAGGAAGCTATCAATGCAAATGCACCCGAACTGCAAAAAAAATTAGAGGCTGAACGAGATGCTAAAGTGAAAGATATTACAACAAACTTTGAAGATGATGAACATGTTCGGAAGAAAGTGCTTGCTGCAAAGGAAGTGCTTGTTGATAAATATATAAAAGCTATACAAGAAGAGGCAAAAAATTTTAATAAGACCTATCACTTTTGGTCTTATGAATTAACAAATATAGAAACGGGTAAAACGTATCGCTTTGGGGATGTTTCAGAAAACAGTGTGTATAAAGTCGAATATACACATCAAAACCCATTACAAGCAAATAATATTAGCCCGAAACTAGAAGATATTTTTGACCGTACAGAAACATATGTGGATACAGAAACTCTTTATGAGGCAACTGAATATACAGGTACGGTGACAATTCCGAAAAAAGCAATCGCACAGTCAACAAATATGATGTGGGATGGCTATAAACAATTTCAGCAAAACCAATATATTTTTTACTTTATTTGGCTGACAAGTATTGCAACAGCTATTTTTGCTTGGATGGGCCGTAAGGATGTACTATATGTAGCGAAAAACTTGCAGAAAAAAGAAACATTAACAAAGTTTAAAATAGATATACAGCTTATTGCCCTAGTAATCACAGGTTTTGTCTATTTTTTTGCCTTCCAAATTGTTTATGAATCGATTGAATATCATTATTTATATAATTATGTGCACTATATAATTGAACTGGCTTTTCAAATAATGGTTTTCATTGCAATTGGTATAGCCTTCTTTATGCAAATCATTTGGCTGTATGCACGAATGAATACGTTAGAAAGCTTTGAAGAAAGCTTGAAATCAAGCTATTTATGGTCTTTAGGTGATTCAATTGCCGATTTATTTTTAAATCGCTCAATAGCATTGCACTCAATAGTTATGCTAGCGGCAGCCTTTTTTGGCGGAGGTAGTCTTGTTGCTACGATGATAGCGGGCGGCTACGGCTTACCATTTTTACTAATTTGTATGGTGGTAGGAGTTCCAGCATTAGTTATTTTCTTAAACAGAATGGGCTATTTAAATCGTATTATGAAGGATACGAAAGATATGGCAGAGGGTCGCTTAAATCGAGATGTAAAGGTTAGAGGTAAATCTCCACTTGCAAGACATGCAGAAAATCTGAACCATTTGCGCGAGGGTGTACGTATATCTATGCATGAGCAGGCAAAAAGTGAGCGTTTAAAAACAGAGCTTATTACAAATGTTAGCCATGATTTACGAACGCCATTAACATCTATTATTACGTATACAGACTTACTTAAAAAACCAAATATTACAGAGGAAGAGCGTCAACAATATATCCATATTCTCGATAAAAAATCAGAGCGTCTAAAAGTGTTAATTGAAGATCTTTTTGAAGTTTCTAAAATGGCAAGCGGCAATATTGAGCTTCATCGAAGTCGAGTGGATTTAACACAGCTTATCCAGCAAGCAGTAGGGGAGCATAAAGAGGATTTAAACCAGTCACGTTTAGATTTACGCATGACGATGGCACACGATCCAATTTATGCATATGTGGATGGTCAAAAATGGTGGCGACTAATTGATAATTTAATTGTCAATGTCTTGAAATATGCATTAGAGGGTACACGTGTCTATGTAACATTAAAGCGTACAGTAGATGGCGATGCTGAATTTACAGTAAAAAATGTTGCTAAATATGAAATTGACGAGGATGCTGAGGAGCTATTTGAGCGTTTTAAACGTGCAGATGCTTCACGTCATACAGAGGGCTCAGGTCTTGGGTTAGCTATTGCACAATCCATTGTTGACCTACATGGAGCCCGCATGAACATCGAGGTAGATGGTGATTTGTTTAAAGTAATTGTACGAATTCCAGCTGTATAGCAAAAAGATGGTGGCACAGAAACATGCCACCATCTTTTTTCTTATAGGCCTAAATTTTTGGCAATAATCATTTTCATTACTTCGTTTGTGCCAGCATAGATCGACATAACAGGTATATCTCGATACCTTCTAGCAATTTTATATTCCTCCATATAACCATAGCCGCCGTGTAATTGCATACATTGAGTGGCGAGCTCACGTGCGTTTTCTGTGATCCAATATTTAGCCATGGATACCTTGGTTACAACATCCTTACCTGCGATATGCTCTTCAATTAAGGTTTCTAAAAACGATTTGCCAAGCTCAATTTTCGTTGCCATTTCAGCTATTTTAAACTGTGTATTTTGGAAGTCACCAATGGCTTTACCAAATGCTTGTCGTGATTTTACATAGTCTAGCGTTAAAGTGAGCATATCCTCTGCGGCTGTTTGTGCGGCAATAGCTACAGCTAATCGCTCCTGCTGTAACTTTTCCATCATATAGACAAAGCCTTTACCTTCCTCTCCAAGAAGGTTTTGAACGGGAACCCTACAATCCTCAAAATAAAGCTCTGCTGTATCCTGTGCATGCATCCCCACTTTTTCAAGCTGCCGACCTTTTGTAAAGCCAGGTGTATCTCCTTCAATAACAAGTAGGCTAATGCCACGATGCTTTTTCTCAGCATATGGGTCTGTTTTGACAGCAACAACGACTAAATTAGTATGAATACCATTTGTAATAAAGGTTTTTTGACCATTCACAATATAATGGTCGCCATCACGAATCGCTGTTGTTTGAATATTTGCCAAGTCCGAGCCAGTGCCAGGCTCAGTCATGGCAATTGCCGTTATATACTCACCTGTTACACATTTAGGCAACCAGCGAGTTTTTTGTTCATGTATACCATATGCCTCAATATAGGGAACAACAATATCATTATGCAAACCGACCCCAATAAGACTTGAGCCTATACGTTCAAGCTCCTCCTGAATAATAACCCCAAAGCTAAAATCAAGTCCTAGTCCACCATATTGCTCTTCTACTTGTGGACAAAGATAGCCCATATCGCCAAGCTTGCGCCAAAATGACAGTGGAATAAGGTGTTCCTTTTCCCATTGTGTATAATGAGGCTCGGCTTCCTCTGTTAAAAACTTACGAAAGGTTTTACGAAATAGCTCATGCTCTGTTGTTTCAAATTTATAGCGTGTCATATGAAATAGCACCCCTTTTTGCTCGTAAATGCGTAAATTTTCTCTTACATTTATTATGTTACTGAAGGACATGTGAAAATTAAAGTGCTTTTAGTGCTGAAATAATAAATTTGTTATTGCTATACATTAATATAGTGAAAATCTAGCAATAAGCTCTCATATTCATAGCTTGATGAAGTATCGTGATATAATCGACTAAATAATAAAGGAAAGTAGAGGACGAAGATATGCCAAAAGTAATTGGTGGTATACTTTTAATTAGTATTTATAGTGCGCTGACCTTCTATATTGGCTGGGGTTTAAAGCAATGGCTAGTAGCAATGGGGTGGTTTCGCCTTCCAGTATTATTTTGGTTAGTGCTGTATATAATTGCCTTTAGTATTATTATAGGGAGGCTACATGAATCTTTACAGTTCTTTTCAGTTATTAGTAATTACTGGATGTTTGTTTTTGAATATGGTTTATTGTTATGTGTAGCTGCACAATTAATTATTTGGCTAACACCCTTTAAAAATGTACAAATAATTGGTAGTATAGCAATTGCTGTACTCTTTGTGTTAGGAGTTATTGGCTCTTATTTAGCCTATTCTCCAGTGGTGCGCCATTTAGAGGTTGCTGTAGATAAAAAGGATAGTGAACTAACATCATTAAGGGTTGTTGTGGCATCGGATTTTCACTTAGGTGTTTTATCACATAAACGACATTTGCAACGCTTTGTCGATCTTACGAATGAAGCCAATCCAGATATTATTTTATTAGCGGGCGATATTGTGGATGATGACCCAAAATGGTTTGTACAAGAGGGCATGGCGGATGTCATCAAGCAATTAAAATCTACATATGGCACGTATGGTATACTTGGCAACCATGAATATTATGGTAAAAAAATTCCCGAGTTTATAAAAGAAATGGAAAATGCTAATGTAAAAATATTATTAGATGAAACAATTCGTATAGCAGATGCGTTTATATTAACAGGTCAAGAGGATAAAACAAATACAGATCGGAAGCCACTAGATGATTTACAGCCTTCAGCTAACCTACCATGGCTTGTAATGAATCATACACCTGATGATTTGGTAACACCTGCAAAGCTGGGTGTTGATTTTCATGTGTCAGGACATACACATAAAGGGCAGCTTTGGCCAAATCAATATATAACAGCACGCGTATTTGAGCTGGATTATGGTTATAAGTTGAAGGAGCAGATGCATACACTTGTGTCATCAGGCTACGGCTTCTGGGGTCCACCTATGCGTATTGGTAGTAGGTCTGAGCTTTGGGTAGTGGATATAAAGTTTCAGTAGTAGCTAAAATGTATTATTTTATCCTGGTTCAGCAAACATTGTTATAGATTTTGGAGAGGAGCTTTTCGAGTGCACTCGAAAAAATCCGAACGCGAAGCATCAGATATTTTACGTACCGAAAGCATTAGCGACAGGTACAATTACGCTGGGATGTAATTGATAATAGGTGAGTAATTTTATGAATAAAGGTAAGGTGACATGGTGGATATTATAGAGTTATTAAAAGCATTGATTTTAGGCTTTGTTGAAGGAATGACAGAATTTGCGCCTGTATCTTCAACGGGTCATATGATTATCGTCGACGATATGTGGTTAAAGACAGAGGAGTTTTTAGGGAAGTATCCTGCCAATACATTTAAAATTGTTGTACAGCTTGGCTCCATTTTAGCAGTTATCGTTGTGATGTGGAAACGTATACTAAGCCTCGTTGGATTATATAATATCGATGGTCAATCTAAATCAATGACCAATCGTTTTAACTTAGCGCATGTAATTGTTGGGATGCTACCAGCCGTTGTATTAGGATTTGCCTTCAAGGATTTTATTGATGATCATCTTTTTAAAGTAGAGCATGTTGTATATGCATTAGTTGCAGGAGCTATTTTAATGATTGCCGCAGATAAATTAGCGCCACGTAAGCCAAAAATAGATTCTTTAGATAAAATCTCTTATGGCTTAGCCTTTAAAGTAGGCTTAGTGCAATGTTTATCTTTATGGCCAGGTTTCTCACGCTCAGGTGCTACAATTTCAGGCGGGGTACTATTTGGTATGAGCCACCGTGTTGCAGCTGATTTTACATTTATTATGGCTGTACCGATTATGGCAGGGGCAAGCTTAGTATCTGTTTTGAAAAACTGGGATACTTTGTCAATGGACTATTTTGGCTTCTATGCTGTCGGATTTATTAGTTCATTTGTCTTTGCATTATTATCGATCAAATTTTTCTTAGCACTTATTTCAAAAGTAAAGTTAATGCCTTTTGCTATCTATCGTTTAGTGTTAGCAGCAGTGCTTTGCGTTATTATTTTTATGTAAAGGAAAGCCACTCTTCTTGTAAAGGAAGCAGTGGCTTTTTGTTTTGACTTAAAAAATATGTATCAGACTACTATAGCTACCATATTATAAATAAGTATTAGAAAGCTCCGTTCTCTGTAATGGCACGGAAATAATTAATCATTGTGAATAAATAATATAAAGCTACAAACATGTTGATTAGATGTACCGCTTCAATTTGAAGTCGCCACCATTCATTTCAATCAATAGGGAATGCCTTTTAAACAGTGCTTTTCCTATAAAATCCGCTTATTATTTACATAATGAACATACCTAATAAAGCTCAGTAGGTATAAAGAATTGTTTTTGGGTAATATG
The DNA here is from genome assembly GCF_044760715.1 of Lysinibacillus sp. NPDC098008. Lineage (NCBI taxonomy): Bacteria > Bacillati > Bacillota > Bacilli > Caryophanales > Bacillaceae > Lysinibacillus > Lysinibacillus sp. NPDC098008. Next base: position 76,650 of record NZ_JBIWBA010000008.1, on the reverse strand, counting down.
ATGAAAAATCTATTAATATCATACATTATTTACCTATATATTGTTCGTTTAGCGAATTTAAGATTATAATTGGTATATAAAGTACCATTTTATTTTTGTCTTTTAATGGAATTTAGGAGGATGGGATTAGTACGTATAGATTATAATATGAGGTGGAGAAAATGTTCCAAATTGTAAATAGGTCGAAGAAAAATACAATTGAAATTAGTAACGATACAAATATAGGTATTTTTATTGAAGATCAAGAACGCTTATTACAATTAAGACTTATAGGTTTGAATGTCCATGATCTACAGTTGATTAAAAGTTTAAAGCTATATGTGGAACGCAATGTTGCAGATATAGTGGCGGCATTTTATCGCGTTATTGAAGGTGTGCCAACACTGCAACAGGTTATTCAAACAAATAGCTCCAGTGAGCGATTGCGTCAAACATTACGCCATCATATTATTGAAATGTTTGAAGGGCGAATTGATGAAGCATTTTTAGAAAAGCGACGACAGGTGGCAAAAATGCATGTCAGGATTAATTTATATCCAAAATGGTATTTAGCCGCCTTTCAAATTCTTGAAAAATCATTAAGAAAAATTGTGTATGGGCTTCAATTATCAAAGGGTGAGGAAGAGAAGTTTTGTGATGCTATCAGTAAAATTTGTAATTTTGAGCAGCAAATTGTGCTAGAGGAATATGATCACTATGCTAGTACATTAATTGAAGAGCAGCGCAATCATGTTATTGAGCATGTAAAAGAGGTGATAGGCGGTATTTCTACACAATTAGAGAGTCAATCCCAAAATACATCTGAAACAGTATCAGAGCTTGTTTTTAGTGCAAAAAAAGTTAATGATTTTTTGACAAATAGTATCCATGAAGCAGAATCGATGCAAAAAGTTTCAAGTGATGGGTATGCTAAAATTGTGCTAATCAATGAGCAAACAGGTGAAATTCACCATAAGACGGTTGAAATGGCTAATATGGTGGAGCAGTTAAACAATTCTTCCTCAAAAATTAATGCGGTTGTGGAAATTGTGAAAAATATTTCAGGACAAACCAATTTACTCGCATTAAACTCTGCCATTGAAGCGGCACGTGCAGGTGAGCATGGTAAGGGCTTTGCAGTTGTGGCAAATGAAGTGCGCAAGCTTGCAGATCAAACAAAAAGGTCTGTTGAGCAAATTGCTGAGCTTATTATGATGTCTAACGGTATTACGATGCAAGTTGTGCAAGCTATTCAAGATATACAGCAGCTCGTGCATAATAGTATTGAGCGTAATGCTGAGTCTTTAAAAGCTTTTGATGCAATTTCCGGCTCTGTTGAAGATTCCATTGCTAATTTCCAAAATGTAGGGAAACAAATTTCGGAATTAGCAAAAATTATTGAATCTATAGGTGTATCCTCAGAAGAATTAGAAAGGGTAGCCAATCGTTTAAATACAACCATTAAAGAATTTTAGGCTATGCATAAAATCTATGCATAGTTTTTTGATGCCTAAGTTTAGGATAAAACTATCTATTTCATGGATAAATAAAGAAATAGACGGATAAAATCGATAATTGTTCAAAGGAGCAAGCATGTATCAATCGATATAGACTAGAAAATGCTTGTTGTAAGTGTTACGCTATAGGCGAATTAGGGAATTGACTAGAGGAGTGTTTCAATCATGAAGAAGAAACTATTTATAACACGCAAATTTCCTGCACATATTGTAGAGCCTCTACAGGAATATTATGAAATTTCGCAGTGGGACGAGGAGGAAATTGTGATTCCGCGTGACCAATTGCTAGCGGCTGTGGCAGATTGCGAAGTGCTATGGGTAACGCTTGCAGATCAAGTAGATGAGGAGCTGCTTGCACATGCACCAAATTTAAAATTAGTGACGAACTTAGCAGTTGGCTATAACAATATAGATGTGCAGGCATTGCGCAAGCGAGGCGTGATGGCGACAAATACACCAGGTGTATTAACAAATACGACTGCGGATTTAGTGATGGGCTTATTGCTAGCAACAGCACGTCGAATTCCAGAAAGTGAACGCTATTTACGTGATGGCAAGTGGAAAAGTTGGTATCCAATGCAGCTAGTTGGCAAGGATGTATCTGGTGCTACGATAGGAATTATTGGTATGGGGCGTATCGGACAGGCTGTTGCTAGGCGGGCGAAGGGCTTCGATATGAGAGTTTTGTATAATAATCGAAGACGTCGCCACGAAGCAGAAGAAATGTACGGTTTTCGCTATGCATCGCTAGAAGAGCTTTTAAAGCAATCAGATTTTGTTGTAATTATGACGCCATATAATAATGATACAGAGGGGCTTATTGGTGCTGAAGAACTGGCGATAATGAAGGATGATGCGGTGATTATTAATGCTTCACGTGGCGGTATTATTGATGAAATGGCATTGTATGAAACATTAAAAAGCGGCAAACTATGGGCTGCGGGATTAGATGTATTTGAGCATGAACCAATAGCTATGGATCATCCTTTATTAACATTGCCAAATGTTGTAGCACTGCCACATATCGGTAGCGCATCTTTAGAAACAAGAACAGCAATGCTTATGTTAAATGTCAAGGAGCTTACGGCTTATGGACAGGGCAAAGCTGTAACAAATCGAATAGATTAAAAAAGAGGAGCATATCATCACTACTTGGATATGCTCCATGTACTTTATTTGTTAAATAAATCAAATAAACCGCCAATACCGCCTTCACCTTTCGATTGACCACCACCGCCCTGTGAAATAGGCGCTGCTGCAAAGACACGGCTTGCTAGACGGCTAAATGGTAATGATTGCACCCAAACTGTACCTGGACCACGTAATGTAGCGAAGAAGATACCTTCTCCACCAAATAGTGCTGTTTTTACGCCTCCAACGAGCTCGATATTGTAGTCTACGCTGGCAGTCATCGCTACTAAGCAACCAGTGTCCACACGTAAAACTTCCCCAGGCTGCAATGTTTTTTCATGCATAGTACCACCTGCATGGACAAATGCCATACCATCCCCCTCAAGCTTTTGCATAATAAAGCCTTCTCCACCAAAGAAACCAGTGCCGATTTTTTTCTGGAACTCAACACCAATAGAAACTCCTTTAGCAGCTGCTAGAAAGGCATCCTTTTGACAAATAATTTTGCCATTTAATCGACTTAAATCCATTGGAATAATTTTCCCTGGGTAAGGTGAAGCAAAATAAACATGCTTTTTACCTGAGCCAACGTTTGTAAATGTCGTCATAAATAAGCTCTCACCTGTAATCAGTCGTTTACCAGCGCCTAATAATTTCCCCATTATTCCACTTTGTGAGCCGCCTCTTGAGCCATCACCAAAAATCGTTTCCATATGGATGGCATCATCCATCATCATTAAAGCACCTGCTTCTGCAACAACTGTTTCTTGAGGGTCAAGCTCCACTTGCACATATTGCATGTCGTCACCAAACAACTTATAGTCAATCTCATGATTATTCATAAAGGGCTTCCTCCAATAATAAATTTATTGATATTATATACGGCAATTGGTGAAATTAGTTTCAATAGAAAATTAAATATTTTAGAAAAAAAGGGAATTAGGTAGAAAATGTCGAATATAAAAACTAGAATGTGTATGATTTATTTTCATTTAACAAAGGGTATGGTGAATATACATAACCTTAAACAGCTATTTCTTTGCATAAAAGAGTAAGGCTAGTTAGGTGAAAATAAAGCCTCTGGCAGTTATCGCTGATATTGGCTTTGAAGTATTACAAAGGTATAATGTATCCTTAAAATTCGGAATTTTGCCATATTTGGTTCTAACGAAAGTTATACATTCTGTATCTATGGAATACGATTGGTCGATAGCCGAGGCATCATAGAGTATTTCAGGGGGTGTGTGTAGTGGAGATAAAAAACTATATCGGTGGTAAGTGGAAAACACATTCGCAATTACAAAGTATAGCAGTGATGAACCCTGCAAATGGAGAGCAGCTAGCCACCATACCTCGTTCAACAGCAAGCGAAGTAGATGAGGCTGTAGCTGTTGCCAAACAAGCACAAAAAAGCTGGGCACTCGTACCAGCGCCAAAGCGTGCAGATTATTTATATGCCATCGGTCAAAAAATGAAAGAGCGAAAGGAATATTTGGCGACCGTTTTAACAAAAGAGATGGGCAAGGTTATTGAAGAGGCTAGAGGAGAGGTGCAAGAGGGCATCGATATGGCCTATTATATGGCTGGTGAGGGTCGAAGGCTGTTTGGCGAAACGACACCATCTGAGCTTGCTAACAAGTTTGCGATGAGCGTAAGGGCTCCTATTGGTGTTGTCGCACTTATCACTCCTTGGAATTTTCCTGTTGCGATTGCAACATGGAAGTCATTTCCCGCAATTGTTGCAGGAAATACATTTGTTTGGAAGCCATCAAATGAAACCCCAATGATGGCTTATGAAATGGGTAAGATTTTTGGGGAAGTAGGCTTACCAGATGGTGTAGCGAATATTGTATTTGGTACAGGGCCTACAGTAGGTACAGCATTAATTGAACATCCCGATGTAAAGGTTATTTCTTTTACAGGTTCTACAACAACAGGTAGTAAAGTAGCGGAGCTCGGCGGTAAGCATTTGAAAAAGGTTTCGTTAGAAATGGGTGGGAAAAATGCTGTTATCGTCATGGATGATGCCGATTTACAGCTCGCTACAGAAGGGATTTTATGGAGTGCATTTGGTACAGCTGGACAAAGATGTACGGCATGTAGTCGGGTAATTGTGCATAAAGATGTAAAAGAGCAATTGGAACAACGCCTCTTGGAGGAAATGCAAAAGCTAACCATTGGGGATGGCTTAGATGAAAGCGTTAAAATTGGACCGGTGATTAATAAAGCAGCATTAGAAAAAATTAATCACTATGTACAAATAGGTAAACAAGAGGGAGCTACATTATTAGCAGGCGGCAACATATTAAATGAGCCACCGTATCATAAAGGGTTTTATTATGAACCAACATTGTTTACAAATGTGAAGCCCGACATGATTATTGCTCAAGAGGAAATCTTTGGTCCAGTCGTTTCACTAATTGAAGTAGCTAGTTTAGAAGAAGCAATTGCAGTAAATAATGGCGTGAAATTTGGCTTATCTAGCTCAATTTTCTCACAGGATGTAAATACAATTTTCCGCGCGCAACGTGATTTAGATACGGGTATTGTTTATGTAAATGCCGGTACAACTGGTGCTGAAATTCATTTACCATTCGGTGGTACAAAAGGAACAGGAAATGGACACCGTGACTCAGGTGTTGCCGCTCTGGATGTATATACGGAATGGAAGAGCATTTATGTAGACTACAGCGGTAAATTACAAAGAGCACAAATCGATACAGAATAACAGATCAGCGAAAGGGGATGTTCTTGATGAAAGTTGTTGTATTAGGTGCAGGTTTAATGGGGAAAGAGGTAGCTCGTGATTTAGTAAAAAATGATGAAGTGAAGCGTGTATTTTTAGGTGATATTGATGTCAAAGTGACACAGGAATTTGTGGATACATTAGGCACAGATAAGATTGAAGTTGTGGAGCTTCATGCAGAAAATGATGATTCATTAATGGAAGTTATCTCAAAAGGAAATGTTGTTGTTAATGCGCTGTTCTACTCCTTCAATGAGCGAGTAGCAAGAGCAGCAATTGAAGCAGGCGTACATTCCGTAGATTTAGGTGGACATATCGGTGGTGTGACGGAAAAAATATTAGAGCTTCATGAGGAAGCAAAGGCAAAAGGTGTCACAATTATTCCTGATCTAGGTGTTGCACCAGGTATGGTTAATATTCTAACAGGCTACGGCGCATCTAAATTAGATAATGTTGAATCTATTAAACTATTTGTAGGTGGTATTCCAACTGAACCTAAACCACCTCTTCACTATACACGCGTATTTTCTTTAGATGGTGTTTTCGATCATTATACAGAGCCATCTAAAATCATTCAGAAAGGCAAACTTGAAGAAGTTCCATCCCTATCAGGCATTGAGCCAATTTATTTTGACGAGTTTGGTGTGCTGGAGGCATTTTATACATCTGGAGGTATCTCCACATTGTATAAGACATTCCCAAATGTCCGCACATTAGAATATAAAACCATTCGCTATAAGGGGCATGCAGAGAAATTCAAGCTATTAGCTGATTTGGGCTTCCTTGATACTACAAATACAGTAGAAGTGGAGCAGCAAGAAGTGCCTGTTCGTGCAGTAGTTCGTGAAGCACTGAAAAAGAAACTTGAGTTAGGGACAAAGCCAGATGCTGTACTACTACGTGTTATTGTAGCTGGTGAAAAAGCTGAGCAACAAGTGACATATGAATATGAAATGGTTGTGCGCAAGGATATGACAATTAATGAAACAGCGATGGCACGTGCTACTGCCAACACGGTTTCTGTTGTTGCACAAATGATTGGTGCGGGTGTCATTACAGAGCGTGGTGTATTTGCACCTGAGTCAATCGTACCAGGTGATATGTATATTGAAGAAATGGCAAAACGTGGTGTGGTGATTAAGGAAACATCTCATAAGTCTGCAATGATTGTGAAATGGTAGGTGCTGACCATGAATTTTGAAATGTCCACTGAGCAGGAAATGCTGCGAAAAACAGTTAGACAGTTTGTGGATGATGAAATTATTCCATACATCGCAAAATGGGATGCTGAAGGTGGCTTTGATGCTAAAATTTGGTCAAGACTTGCAGAGCTAGGCTTAATGGGCGTTTGTGTACCAGAACGATATGGTGGCAGTGGAATGGATTATAATGCACTTGCTATTGTATGTGAGGAGCTTGAAAGAGGGGATACAGCGTTTCGTACAGCTGTATCCGTCCATACAGGCTTGAATAGTATGACCTTAATGCAATGGGGTACTGAGGAACAGAAGCAGCAGTATCTTGTCCCTCAAGCTAAGGGTGTTCGGATTGGTGCATTTGGCTTAACGGAGCCAGGAGCAGGCTCTGATGTAGCGGCTATGTCTTCAACTGCTGTTCGTGATGGTGACCATTATATTATCAATGGACAAAAAACATGGATTTCCCTATGTGATATTGCTGATCATTTTCTAATTTTTGCGTATACAGATAAATCTAAAAAGCATTATGGTATTAGTGCATTTATTGTAGAACGTTCCATGGCTGGCTTTTCCTCAAAGGCTATTAAAGGAAAGTACGGTATTCGCGCAGGTAATACGGGTGAGCTCTTTTTTGAGGACCTACGTGTACCTGTGAAAAATCGCCTTGGTGAGGAAGGGGAAGGCTTTAAAATTGCTATGTCTGCGCTTGATAATGGACGTTTTACAGTAGCAGCAGGTGCTGTAGGCTTGATTCAAGCATGCATAGAGGCTAGCGTAAAATATTGTCATGAGCGCGAAACATTTGGCAAGCCTATTGGAGAACATCAGCTTGTTGGACAAATGATTGCAAATATGGAAGCTGGTTATCAAATGAGCCGACTTCTTGTATATCGTGTTGGTGAATTAAAAAACAAGGGTGTTCGTAACACGAGAGAAACCTCTTTAGCAAAATGGCAGGCTTGTAATTTTGCCAATAAAGCTGCGGATGACGCAGTACAAATTCATGGTGCATATGGATATTCAGATGAATATCCAGTAGCTCGATATTTACGCAACTCTAAAGCGCCTGTAATTTATGAAGGCACTCGTGAGATTCATACAATTATGCAGGCTGATTATGTGCTAGGAAGACGTCATGATAAGCCACTAACAAAAATGCTGCCAAAGTGGCCATTTGAAGAATAAACGAGGGGGATTTTTATTCCCTCTCGTTTTTTGTATACAGTAAAAAAATTTCAGAAAAATGTAACTTTCGCACTCATTGGTAGTCTAATTGATAAACAAGTATATGAAGGTGAGGGAAAATCATGAAAAATAAATGGTTAGCTATTCTGTTGATCATTGTGTTAGCAATAGTGCCAGGCATTTTTACATGGGCTGTCACAACAGATGTTACAGCAAAAGCTGCTAACACAAGTATGGCTGCAAAGGATTGGCGAGTATCCTTTTCAGTAGCTTTAAAGAAAAATAAAATTATAGAAGATTATGTTTATGTCACAACAGATAAGGGCAAAAAAGTATCTGCGACAATTGAGCTGCTGGAAGATCAGAAAACATTAGTTGTCAAAAATACGAAGCCGGGTAAATATCAATTACACGTAAAAAAAGAGGCATTTGCTCAAGGTGGCCTTAAGATCACCTCACAAGTTATTCCGTTTACAATTATCGAAACATTAACAGCGGTAAAATCTGAACAAGAGCTAGAGCAATATTTTAAACAGCTACTAACAAATAGAAAACATGAAGTGCAGTTGGAACGGGAAGAAAGTTCCCCCATGGAAAGTAGAGAAGATAAAGCAACTGCAAATAGCGAATCTTCTACAAACAATCAGGTAGAGGGTGTTGAAGAAGGCGATATTGTTGTTGTCAAAGATGGCTATATTTATGCCATTAAAGATCAAGGCATTACTGTTGTTAATGCAAAAGACCCGAACAATTTAAAATTAGTGAAAACAATTAAATTTAAAGAAAATCAGTATATAACGAAGCTTGCATTGTACAACAACTTATTAATCGCTATTGGGGATGAGTATATCCAAAAAGAAGGCACAAGCATGGTGAAGGCCTCTCTTTATGATATTACAAATCCAGAAAAGCCAAAGCATATACGTGATATCGGGCAAGAGGGGTACTTACAAGATATTCGTATTACAAATGATACATTGTATTTAATTGGAAGTATGCAGCCGAATTATTGGCTATTGCAAGAAGAAAAAGCAGTAGATTTAAAACCAAGAACTTTTGATAGTGCAGAAGGCAAAGCGTTTAAAAGTCTTCCTTTAGAGAAAATCTCCATTTTACCAAATACAATGGAGGACACATACAGCTTAATTACAGCAATTGATTTAAAAAATGGTGGGAAGGCGACTGTTAATACAAAGGGTTATTTAGGTGGTAGTAGTGGGCTGTATATGTCAGAGAATGCACTATATTTAACAGCTCCAATTTATGAAGAAAATACTGTTTCTCCTGCAAATGGACGTATGACAGATATGATATGGATTCCACGAGCAGCAGATACGCAAATTTTTAAATGGTTTGTAGACGGTACAGCATTGGACTTTGCTGGAAGCGCTGAGGTAAAGGGTACAGTGTTAAATCAATATTCTATGGATGAGTATAAAGGAAACTTCCGTATTTTCACGACAGAGGGTAATACATGGGATGAGAAAAGTACATCACGTAACCATCTCTTTATTTTAGATGAGCATTTACAGCAGATTGGTGCGGTGAAGGACTTAGCACCCGGGGAAAGAATCTATTCCGCTCGCTTTATGGAGGAAAAAGCGTATGTGGTAACATTTAAGCAGGTGGACCCACTGTTTGTTATTGACGTAGCAAATCCAAATAAGCCAACAGTATTAGGGGAGTTGAAAATTCCTGGCTTTAGTAATTACCTACATCCATTAGATGATACGCATTTAATTGGTATTGGCTATGATACAGAGCAACGCTATGATGCATATTCGAAGCGTAATTTTACGGTGACAACAAATATGAAAATGTCACTGTTTGATGTTTCAGATTTCAAAAATCCAAAGGAGCAGTCAACCGTAAAAATTGGAGGAAAGGGCTCGTATTCTGAGGTACAGCACAATCCCAAGGCTCTCTTCCGAAACGCGGAATATAGCTATTTCGGCTTCCCAGTCGTGCTGTATGAGGCAGGTCAGAATGATAATATTATTTACAAAGGTCAGGGTGCTCAAATTTATGAAATTACAGCTAATAAGGGTATCACATTAAAAGGAAATCTTATTAATGCCTCTACTGGTGAACAGTATGAAAATTGGGAGCAGACAGTACAACGAGTTGTTTATAGCAACGATACCCTTTATACAATAGCGCGTAACGAGATTAAGAGCTACCAGCTAAAAGACTTTAAACCTCTTGACACATTAACAATTAAATAAAAAGAAAAGTCCGATGAATTTTTTGAACTGTTCTTGTCAAGTAGACAACGGACATAATAAAAATTGTATTAAACGGCTTGAGCCCTGAATTTTAAAGGACTCAAGCCGTTTAATCGTATAGATGGATCAACATGCGATATATTTTAGGTTAATAATATGTATTGAAAGCTGTATGGCTGTTAGCTTTGCTCCATCAAAAATGCTCCCCTTGGATAAACAGATTTTATGCTGTATCTGTCTACCGAATAGGGAGCAATGGGACTTTTCAATTATTGACGATATGGTAAAATCTCTGAAACTGTCACAAATTCATAGCCTTGCTCTTGTAAATAAGCAAGTGCAGCATCAAGACCATCCGCAGTTGATTGGTGAATGTCATGCATTAAGACAATTGCATTATTGTGTAAATTATTTTTTATATTTGGTAATAGCTGTTGTGCATTGCGATGTTTCCAGTCTAAAGTATCAATTGTCCATAGCACGACAGGTATAGGAATTTCCGCATTAATGGCATCATTCGTTGCCCCATATGGCGGTCTAAAAACAGTCGCTCCTTGATGAATCGCCTTTTCTATTTCAGCCGCTGTAGCATTATATTCCTTCATGACTTGCTCTTGTGTTAACTTTGTTAAGACAGGATGGTTCCATGTATGATTGCCTACCTCATGACCACGTGCAAGGACATCATTGGCAATATCAGGGTAGTATTGTACACGACTACCGAGCATAAAGAAGGTTGCTTTTGCGTGATATTTATCAAGAATATTTAAAATTTGCTCAGTCACCTTAGGATGTGGGCCATCATCAAAAGTGAGGGCAATACGTTTTTTATTGGGATCAGCAGTAGGTGCTGGGGTTGTTGGCTGAACGTTTTCCATAGCAATTTGAAAATCAGAGGCTAACAACGGATTAATCAATGAAAGAGGTAGCTTAACAATTGGTGCACCAGCTGCTCCGCTTGCAATCTCATATTCGTCAAAATAAAATTGCAGCGCATCATCTACAATAGCAAAGCGCTCAAAATTAGACCATTTTGGCTCAGTCGCTTTCAGTAGCTCTTCATCCAATAGTTCATCCTTTATTTGGAGATTTTTTTGCAAATCTTTTCGCACATTTGCCGCTAATGTGGATAAATTATTTTCATCATTTTGCAGTAATGTTTGAATAGAAATTTGCTCTCCTGTTTCATTGTTAATAAAGAACGTTTTCATTGAAACTTCGTGATTTGCTCCACCTAAGTACAGCATTTTTGTTAGCACAAAGGAATAGTAATGCTCTCGATATGGGAACGTTTCAAAGCTAATATTTAACTCACCCATAGCTTCTTTATCTTTATTTTTTTTCATAGACGCTAGATAGTTTTCTTTTGAATCCGATATGTATTGTAATACGACATCATTAAACGCATCATTATCTGTTTGCGGGTAGTGAATAGCAAAAGGTGTACGTTTATCATTCGAAACATCTGTCACAATTCGTATTCCTGGAAATGCAGAGCCTTCTGTTGATAAATTACTATTAACCGATTCAGTATCGGCTTCCTCTGAGGCATTAATTTTTTGAAACTTGAATTCATCCTTTGATAGGATAATAACAAGGATAACCGTTGTTAATGAAACAATAAGGCCAAGTAATAAGAAGTCTATTATTGGGCCGCGTCTTCTTCTGCGCTCCTGCATGGTGTTGGATACGCTCCCCTCTTTTTATTTTCTATACAATCAGACGTGTTAAACATTGAAAAAGTTATACAAAGTGAAAAACTTTTTATGTGAATTTATAAAAATTATTCCAAATAGGATAATATACCTCTATTGCGGTAGTTGCAATTGATAATGTAAATAGTAATCTTTATTTCTACCTCTACTACTAAATAACGAGAGCAAAGCCAACTTATCTTTTTTGCAGGGAGTGCTTCAACTCAACTATAATTGATAGAAAGAAAGCTAAATTTGCAGTTGAGTTTTTATCGGCAGTTCGATACTATTGGCAAGAAACCTTTTGAAGGAGGCAGATAGCTGTAATGGTCTTACAAGAAGCGGATAATGAACTTACGATTGACTGTTTGTTGCTTGCAGGGCGTATTATGATTGAAGGTGGTGCAGAAACATATCGTGTAGAAGATACGATGTTGCGGATGGCTAAATCTCAAAATATGACAGATGCACAATGTTATGCCACACCAACCGGAATCATTTTTTCATTAGGCAAGACACAGCCAACGAGAATTACATCGATTTCTAAAAGGGTTACAGATTTACAAAAAATAGCCTTGGTAAATTCAGTATCTCGAAGACTTACATCTCACATGATAACATTAGAAGAGGCTTATGACGAGTTAAAGTCGATACAAAAAACAAATTATTTTTTACCAACTTATTTACAAGTTATAGCAGCGGCTTTAGCAAGTGGCTGTTTCCTTATTATGTTTCAGGGAGAGTGGTCAGATTTTCCTATAGCTTGTTTAGCAGGTGGGTTAGGCTTCCTTATGCTTATTATTACGAACCATTTAACAAAGGTAAAATTTTTCTCAGAATTTACAGCCTCTCTTGTGATTGGCTTGATTGCTTTCTTTGCGGAAAAATACGGCTATAGCACAGAGATTGATAAAATTATTATTAGTTCTGTGATGCCTCTTGTACCAGGTATTTTAATTACAAATGCAGTGCGTGATTTAATGGCAGGTCATTTTATGTCAGGGATGGCAAAGGGAGCAGAGGCATTTTTAACAGCCTTTGCAATCGGTGCAGCCATTGCTGTTACGCTAGGATTTTAGGAGGCGGACAATATAGATATGATGGATATTATGACACAAATCATTGTTAGCTTCTTTGCAACTGCCGGCATTGCGATTATTTTTAATGTACCTCGAAAAACATTACTTCATTGTGGGCTTGTTGGCGTGATTGGCTGGATTATTTATTATGTTTTAACAGAGCGAGGAATGGATATTGTAAATGCTTCTTTCTTCGGTTCATTTGTCATTGCTATTGTGGCGCATTTATATGCTCGCCGTTTTAAAATACCAATGATTATTTTTATAGTAGGTGGCATTATTCCATTAGTGCCAGGGGGTATGGCTTATAATGCTATGCGTAATGTTGTAGAGGATGATTATCTACAAGGCTTACAATATGGCTTAAAGGCATTTTTGATTACAGGTGCCATTGTGATGGGGCTTGTTTTTGCGGAGGTATTTACACAGCTTATTGTTCGTTCTATCCGCCTCAGCAAAGCAAAACTACAGGGTGTTTATAAAAAATAACATAAAGAGGGCTACGTTCGGCATAATGAACGTAGCCTTATGTTTATTTTTATACAAGTAATGTATCGATTTCCTCTGGTGTAACAGGCTTACTAATGTAAAAGCCTTGCATAGCATCACAGCCATAGGTAACTAAGAGGTCGGCTTGTTCAGCTGTTTCAACACCTTCAGCGACAACTTTTAAGCCCATTGATTTTCCTAGCTGTACCATACCATGTATCAGCTTTTGGGTCTTTTCAGACTTTAAGAGTGAATTTGTAAAGGTTTGGTCGATTTTTAATGTGTTTATTGGCAAAAATTGCATATATTTAAAAGAACCATAGCCTGTGCCAAAATCATCTAACACAAAGGTAATACCTTCATTTTCAAGCTTCCGCATTTGTTGAATAATTGAAGTTGCTGCCTCAGCCTCAAGGGCAAATTTCTCTGTAATTTCAATTTGTAGCAGATTTGCTGGACAGCCCGTTTTTGCTAGCATATCAAGAATGGACTTTGCCATATTTTTATCTCTAAATTCGCGTACAGATGAGTTAATAGATACTTTAAAATCATGACCAGCTTTTTTCCAAATCAATGCTTGCTCACAAGTCTTTTCTAGCATAAAGGACCCTATATTATTAATAAGCCCTGTTTCTTCAGCGATAGGAATTAGCTCATCAGGTGACACAACACCAATTATTTCATCTTCCCAACGAACAAGTGCTTCAACAGCTATAATACGACCTGAGGCAATATCAATTTGTGGCTGATAAAACACCTTTAAATTCCTTTGGTCAAGTGCTTGCAGCAAACGTTTTTCAATTAGAGCTTTACGATTTAAAGCTTTATGTGTTGCAGTTGACAGTGACACAATTTTATTGCCACCAGCCTCACGTACTGTTGAAATTGTCGCAATGGACGCTTTCATAAGCTGAGAAAATGTTGTTTGATCTTCAGGATATCTTGTGATCCCCCCGCTAATTGAAATTGGAACAGCGATATTGCCATTATAAATAGGATGCTGCTGTAGGTAAGATAAAAAGCCTTGAATAAACCATTCACTTAAAGGCGTAATGACAACAAAATCGTTTTCATTAATGCGAGCCATTGTACTATCTTGGAAATACATTTGAATACGGTTTGTAAATTCAGTAATAAGACTTTGATTAATTTGTTGGTCGTGTAATTCTTTCAATGTATAAAATTTATCAATACTTAAATATACAAAAGAAAAATGGCGTTCTTCTTCTACCATAGTAGCAATGACCTTTTCAAGTCGATGTGCATTCATCAAGCCTGTTTCTGTATCAATATAAGCGATTTTCTCCAGTTGCTGCTGGATTTTTTTTGATTTTGTAATATCCTTTTCAATTAACATAAATTGTTGCTCATTTGTTGCGAAATTAAAGGTTGGGATAGCTGTTAGCAATACCCAATAGGATTGTCCTGTTTTTGTAATTTTTTCAACTTCGCCTTGCCATGGTTGATCGTTGTTTAAATGACGCCAAATCGTATTTGTTACCTTTTCATTATCAGGGAAAAGCTGCCAAAACGTTTTGCCGATAACGCGCTTTGGTGTCCATTGGCTTGTTTTTAAAAATTCACTATTACACTCTAAGATAAATCCATCATGATCAAGCGTCACTGTCATAAATGTAGTATCGATTCCTTGCTTTAGGTCAACAAAGGTACTGCTATTAGAGATGGCTGTTACCATTAGCTCTGGCAGCATAAAAATAAGAAGAATAAAACGTTCATCTTGTTCTACAAAAGGCTTAGCTAGCAGTGCTGTTGTAATTTCTTTGTTTGTATATGTGCTTACTTGAATATTGTCTATATACGTACTGTCCTCATTGTGTAAAATTGCATGAAATGTTTCCAATGGAAGCTGACGTAGTAGATTTTCACGTATGAATGGAGTAGTATTTCCTGTAATATCATTAGCTGAAAAACCAATCAGATGTTCAGCATGCTTTCCCCAAATAATTGCTTGTCCATCTTGATTTATGATAATTGCAGGAAAAGGAAGTGAATTTAGATAATGTTCATCAATCGTAAATGATTTATGCATATGACTCATGATTATTCGATCTCCTTGGGTAATCAATATATACTATTATTATAGATAATTATCGGGAATTAGTCATTATGAATATATTTGTAAATATTTGATAGTAAAAAATATTTAGGACTTTTCTAACGAGTTGTAGGAAAGGACCTAAAGAAAAATAATAGTTTTTAGTATGTATATAGGAAGCAGGCTTGATATGAAACGTTTAAAAGGAATCATCTTTATTGTCGTAGGTGCTATGCTATGGGGAGCAACAGGGCCTCTTATGGAATGGTTGCTCAACCATACACCATTGACAGTTTCCTTTTTGTTAACAATCCGTTTATCGGTTGCAGGTATTGTATTACTTACATATTTATTGTTAACAGGAAAAAATATTTTTGGTATTTGGCAGCACAAGTTATGGGGAAGACAGCTAATTATTTTTAGTGTTGCAGGCATGCTAGGCGTACAATTTTCTTTTGTAGCAGCCATTAATGCGAGTAATGCTATATTAGCAACCTTACTCCAGTTTCTAGCGCCAATATTTGTTGTGATTTATGTTTCTCTTAGTTTAAAGAAATGGCCACCAAAATATCAAGTGTTAGGTATTATTGGCACACTTGTTGGACTATTTCTATTACTAACGAACGCTTCAATTGATGGGTTCCTTATTAGTCCAAAAGCCTTGTTGTGGGGACTAGCTGTTGGCTTAACATTTGCATTTTACACATTATATCCTGCACGCTTAATGAAGGAATGGGATGTACTGTTAGTCGTTGGATGGGGGATGCTAGTAGGTGGCGTGGTATTAGGTATAGCAAGCCGTATATGGCAGGCTAATCAATGGGTAGTTTTGCTGGATATTCAGATTGTTATGCTAATTATTGTATTAATCTTTTTTGGTACGGTTGCCTTTATTTTATTTTTAAGTAGTATGAAGTATATTTAGGCAGTCGAAACGAGTGTTCTATCCAGTATTGAACCATTAACAGCGATGATTATTTCAGTAATGGTTTTCGGTACTTCTTTAGGTCTTTGGCAGTTTATTGGTGTATTTGTAATGCTTATTTGTGTAACATGGCTGTCAATCGCTGGAGAAAAGGCATAAGTTCATGATCTTTAAATTTTTTAAATAGGGAGGAAAGAATGTGAAAGAAATTTTTTCCTATGTAAAGCCATATAAATGGACAGCTATTTTTGCGCTATGTTTAATGCTTGTGGAATTATTTGTAGAGCTTGTACAGCCACTTATTATGGCAAAAATCATTGATGAAGGCGTACGGGCTCAAAATCAGGGCATGATTGTACAATGGGGGGCTGCTTTACTTGCCTTATCATTACTTGCTTTTATGGCAGGGATTATTAATTCATATTTTTCATCCCATACAGCTCAAAGCTTTTCCTATGATTTACGAAATGCCATGTTTGATAAGATTCAATCCTTTACATTAGCAACCTATCAAAAGTTTTCAACGGCATCTTTAATTACAAGGCTAACAAATGATGTAACCCAAGTGCAAACTGTGCTATTTATGAGCTTACGTATTATGCTGCGTGCGCCACTTGCAGTTATCGGCAGCATTATAATGGCCTTTGTTGTAAATGCAAAATTAGCCTTATTTTTAGTGATAGGCGCACCAATTATATTTATTTTTCTTGTTTTTATGGTAGCAAAGGGTGTGTCTTACTTTGGGCGTGTGCAGAAGAGGGTGGATCGATTAAATAGAGTGCTTCAGGAGAATTTACAGGCGATACGCTTAGTAAAAGCCTATTTACGAGGAACCTATGAAGCTGCCCGCTTTGATAAAGTTGCTGCCCGCTTAAAAATTGATACTGTTAAAGCTTTACGAACAATGGAATATATTATGCCTGTGCTTTTATTTATTATGAATATTAGCCTATTAGCCGTATTGTGGTTTGGCACAAAGCAAATTGCTGCAGGTACTACACCACTTGGCGATATTGTCGCTATCGTTAACTATGCAATGCGCATGACAGGTTCGTTTTCTATGTTTGCGTTTATTATTATCTTTTACGCTCGTGCAAAAGCTTCTGCAGAACGTATGGCAGAGGTGCTTTCAATGGAAAATGCAGTGGAGGATACAGCATTGTCGCAGGAGGCAGCTCATCCTACAAATTATGGAGAGCTAGCATTTGAACATGTTAGTTTTACATATCCAGAAGGAGATAAGCCTGTTCTGTCTAACATAAATTTTCGGGTGAAGTCAGGTGAAAAGCTGGCGATTATGGGTGCAACAGGTGCTGGTAAATCAACACTACTACAGCTTATTCCTCGTTTTTATGAGGTGACAGAGGGAAGAATATTGGTGGAGGGGCAAGATGTGAGGCAATGGGATTTACAAGAATTGCGAGAAATTATTGGCTATGTGCCTCAGCAATCATTATTGTTTACAGGTAGCATTGCAGATAATGTACGTTGGGGAGATACGCAGGCAAATATGGATGCGGTCCTTCAGGCAACAATGCAGGCACAAATACATGCTGCTGTTGAAGATTTTCCGCATGGCTATGACACTAAGGTTGGACAAAAGGGTGTTAATTTATCAGGTGGGCAAAAGCAAAGATTATCCATTGCTAGAGCACTGCTAAGAAAAGGGCATATTTTAATGCTTGATGATAGTACAAGTGCGTTAGATGTGAAAACGGAGCAGGCATTATGGGAGGCATTGAGTGAGGAAAGGGCAACGATGCTTGTTGTTACGCAAAAAATTCGCACAGCGAAAGGTGCAGACCGCATTTTATTAATTGACGCTGGTAAAGTAGTCGCGTATGGCACACATGAAGAGCTTTTACAAACGTCAACACTCTATAAAAAAATTGCAATCTCTCAACAGGAGGTGGAGGAATAATGGGATTTTTCCAGAAGCCTTTTGGCTATGAGCCAATTTTAACGAAAGAGGATTTGCGGCAGAGTGTGAAGAAAAAGAAAGGCCCTCGTGCAGCAAATTCGAAAAACACATTGCTACGATTATGGAAAATTGTTGATGAGCAACGAATGCTGTTAATGATCGTTCTTTTGCTTGTTTTACTTAGCTCCATATTAGCTTTACTAGGTCCCTACTTAATCGGTCAAATGATTGATCAATATGTGATGCATGGAGAGCTTACAGGCCTAGGCAAGGGCATTATCCTATTAGTTGGTATTTATGCGCTATTAGCCATTGCATTGTTTCTACAAAATTATTGGATGATTGGGATAGCACAGCAAACAATCTATCGGCTACGTACAAGTGTATTTGCTCATTTTCAGCGACTGCCAATTGCGTTTTTTGATCGCCGACAGCATGGAGAATTAATGAGCCGTATGACAAATGATATTGAAGCAGTTAGCTCTACATTAAATAGCTCGTTTATTCAGGTATTTTCAAGTGTATTAACACTTGGCGGAACCGTGATTATTATGCTAAGCCTAAGTCCATTATTAACAGTGCTTACAATGACCATTATTCCTGTGATGTTTTGGGCAATGCGTTGGATTACAAGGCGTACATCCCCATTGTTTAAAGAGCAACAAGCGGCAATGGGCGCTTTGAATGGCATGATAGAGGAAACAATTTCAGGACAGCGAATCGTTAAGGCTTTTTCACAAGAGGAACGTATGAAGGCAGAGTTTCGTGACAAAAGCTTGCGTTTAAAAAGAACGGGCTTTTGGGCGCAAACATACTCAGGCTATATTCCAAAGGTCATGAACTTTTTAAATAATATGAGCTTTACCATTGTTGCAGGTATAGGCGGCGTGCTTGCATTGTATGGGCATGTGTCAATAGGGGTTATTGTTATTTTCACGGAATATGCAAGGCAATTCACACGTCCATTAAATGATTTAGCAAATCAATTTAATACAGTGCTATCAGCTATTGCAGGTGCAGAGCGGGTATTTGCCTTACTTGATGAGCAGCCTGAAAAAGAAACGGCTTCTGTACAAAAGCATCAGCTTCTGGGGCAAGTGACATTTAAACATGTATATTTTAAATATGAGCAGGAAGAAGAAGCATACACATTAAAGGATGTTCATTTTAATGTGGAACCAGGTCAAACAGTCGCACTTGTTGGGGCAACTGGATCTGGTAAAACAACCATTTTACAGTTGCTTGCACGATTCTATGAGGTAACAAAGGGTGAAGTATTATTTGATGGGGTAAATGTTCAGCATATTGACCGTCAAGCACTGCGCTCACAAATGGCTTTTGTCTTACAAGACCCATTTTTATTTGAGGCGTCTGTGCGTGAAAACATACGCTATGGCCGGCTGGATGCAAGCGATACGGAAATAGAGGAAGCGGCTAAGCGTGCAAATGCACATGATTTTATTATGAAGCTGAAGGATGGCTACGATACGATTCTTGCTGCAGATGGGCGTGAAATTTCACAGGGGCAAAAGCAATTGCTTTCTATTGCAAGAGCGCTAATTGCCGATCCAAAAATTTTATTATTGGATGAGGCTACAAGCAGTATTGATACAGTAACAGAGATGGCAATTCAAGAGGCTCTTAATACATTAATGCAAGGTCGTACAAGTTTTGTCATTGCACACCGTTTAAATACTGTGCATAATGCCGATATAGTTCTTGTTATGCAAAAAGGAGAGCTGGTGGAAGCTGGCCCTCAGCTCAAACTAATCGAATCAGGCGGTCTTTATGCACAAATGTTGCAGTCCTCCAACCATCATCTTGAAGAATAAATACCAGAAGCTTCTTTATCGGGAGGGTGTGTCTTAACGTAACTTTATAGACACACCTTCTCTTATTTGTATTTTACAATATAGCAACAGTCAAATTTTGGTGATGCATGAACTTGATTGGATGTTATAATTGTTTAAAATAAACAATAAATGTATTTTGTGCTTGGAGTGAGGTATGTGTGACTGTTTGAGGGGAAGCTTTTATATTATATGATAAAACGTTCTCCCTATTAGTTATGGTAAAATATTGATAGACTACAGTTTTGAAATAGCTAAGCAAATTAGCTTAAATTTTCCTTTTTAAAATTAGATAGAATGATTATTGTCTAGTAAAATTCGGTTGTTTTAATAATTGATAATAGTATAAATCCTTTTATTATTGACTAAATTAGAGTAAAATTTTGATTAATAAAAGATATTGATTAATTTTGTTAATATGACAATAGGGCAATAGTCTGTGGCGGAAACGGAGTAGAGGATGAACATTTCAGTAATGACAGTGTCCTTTCCATTAGATGGAGAAACACTGAAGGAATTAAAATTATTATGTGAAGAAGCGACAATCCATGATTATCGTGTATATGAAACAATTATGAATATACCGATGGCTGGCTCTTTCGAATCAAAGGGCTTTATGGTGCTTGCATACGAAGATGAAAAGGATGTGCTAGTTGGTGCTGCGAGTGCTATTGATTTGATGGGACTCCATACATATGAATGGTCACTTGTTGTAACACCTGCATATCGACAAATGGGCATTGGTACAGTATTAGTTGAAGGGATACAAGTGGGACTAGAAGCTAGAGGGGCAGAGGGACAATTAGCGGTTGTTATTGATGGCTCGCCTTATGGTCAAATATTTATTGAAAATAAAGGTTATACGTATAGCTTTTCTGAAGCAACTTTAGAAACAAAAGCAGAGCCTGTAGCATTACAACAGGATATTTATATTCAGCCGTATCGTGATGAGCAGGTAGCACTAATAGCAATTTATAGCGCAGCCTTTGGAGATTTACCTGAAGAATCGGAAGAGCTAATTGCTTTTAATACATCCACAAATGGGCGAGAGCTTTGGGTTGCCTATCGAGCTGGTGAGGTTGTTGGAACGGTGACAACAGCGCAGGAAAATGAAATTCAATGGGTAACTGCACTTGCTGTTCATCCACAGTATGAAGGACAAGGCATTGGCACGGCATTATTAGCATTTTCAAAGGATTATGCGAGTAAAGTTGGTGCAAAGTTTGTCATGCTGGATGTAGAGATTGACAATAAAAAAGCATTATCTGTTTATGAAAAGGCTGGCTTTATGAAAGCACAGCAAATTGATTATTATGTAAAACAATAGCCAAAAGGCGGGGGGTAGCATGAGCTTCTCGCCTTTTTATCATATTTGCGAACTATCTTCATATAGTATTAATAAGGATGATGAAGGGAGTCGTGATTATGCGCATGCCAGCATTGCCAAAAAAGAAATCTCCTCCACAGGAAGCTCCTCGTTCATGGTGGAAGGTAGTAAAAGCCTATTTATCAAAAGGTAAGTTTTATAAGCTGCCGCCGAGAAAATGATGATCGAAATAAAAAGCTTCTCTACTACGAAAAAGAGGTAGTGTAGAGAAGCTTTTTATCGCTTAGGTGAAGAAATTTAAAAAACCTGTAATAACAACGGCATTAAAGAAAAATGTAGAGGCTTGTTCGATAAATTTATGGCAGCAGCTATTCTATCATAAAGATAAGTGGCTAGCACCACAAATGGAGGGCTTTATTAAATTATAATCATTCGCTTTAATTAATATAGTAATCTAAATAATAATTGGTATTTCTATGTAATAAGCAAGGGCTTATTATACGGAGTATGTGGGAAGCTCTTTATCTTACAACTTGTTTGCTAGGAGGTAGTAGAAGCGAAACAGAGGCTAGGTCACTGTAATTTGTGGCATTACCTCCGTTATCAATATAAAGATTACATTATATGAAGCTATCTAGCTCTCCAACAAAAATAGACGTTTGGATGGGCCGATTAAATAAAGCTCATGCATTGCTCGTGTTAGGGCAACATACAGTAGCTTTCGATCAATGGCTGTATCGTAAAAAGGGGTGTCAAAGGCAGCAACAATTACCGCATCAAATTCTAGCCCTTTGGCAAGATGGCTTGGCACAACAAGCAGCATATCCTGATTGATTGTTTCATTTTCTGTTAATAGCTGTGAGGCGATATGATGATTGGTAAGTGCCTGTTGCATTGCGATTGCTTCAGCAGTCGTTTTACAAATTAAAGCAACTGAACGATGTCCGTGCTGACGAATCGTGTTAAAAATATCTTTAATTTGTAAGGCATCAAATGTCTTAGCTTGAATAAAGCTTGGCATATTGCCATGGCGAACAACCGGCTCCACTAATGGAAGCTGTTCATCCATTTGCGCTAAAATTTGGTTAGCAACTTCCATAATTTCAATGGTTGTTCGATAGCTTTTTTGTAATGTGCGGAAGCTTGCGCGAGGAAATAAATTTTGGACAGGCTCCCATGAAGTGAGCGAACGATAGCTATGAATACCTTGAGCTAAATCACCAACCATTGTAAACATATCTGTATCAAGACCTGCTTTTAAAGCCGCAAGCTGGAATAGGCTGTAGTCCTGTACTTCATCAATAAAAACAACACGCATTTTCCATTCATCTGCAATACCTTTTAGTCGTGCCTGCAAATAATAAAGTGCGGCTAAATCTTCGAGTGCCCATTGCTCTTTACGATGTGCCTGCAAAAACTGCTGCTGTTCAAGATAATGCCATTCAGGGGCAAGCTCTGCTAAAAGTTCTGTATTCGTAAGCAGGTTACGATAGAGCGTTTTGATATTGTGCTTAGCAAAGCGGCGCATATAAGTGGTTGCTGTTGATTTTGCCTCTTTTTCAATCGCGGGAATTCGTTCATCGCGTTCATCAATAAACTTTGTAACAACACGTCGACGTTTGTCATCATCTCGAATACCATTTAAAGCTTTACCTAATGCTTCATCGTATTTTTTATGAAGTGTAGCTAAAATTACTTGCTTTTTTTGACGAACATGGCTGGCTAACACCTTTTTAATATGGGCAAGCCGTTTTTCGATAGGCATATAAGCAAATTCATATAAAAAGAGCTTTTTAAGATGAGAGGCACGCATAATACGGTATTTTTCGATATAAACATCTTCAAATTGTTCTGCAATGGCTTGCTCTATTTTTTGAACGTAGCGTTCAACCATATCACGATAATAAAGTGAACCTTTTACTTCCGTAATCCATGCAGTTGATGGGTTTGTTTCGCCAGCTACAAGCGATTCTAACTGTTCATTTGGGTTTTGAAGTTTTAGCTTTAGCTTTGTGGCAGCAAGAACGTATTCTGTAAAAGTAGTTTGGCAAATTTTATCAACGCCGAGCTCTGGCAAAACATCGCCTATATAATCAATAAATAACTTATTAGGTGCTAAAATCATGAGCTGCTCAGGGTTGAAGTGTTCGCCCATTGTGTAGAGGAAATAGGATATTCGGTGTAGTGCAATCGTTGTTTTTCCACTGCCTGCTGCACCTTGGACAATAATTGGCTGACGTAAATGAGCGCGAATAATATCATTTTGCTCCTTTTGAATCGTTGAAACAATTTCGGTTAGCCGAACATCTGCTTTACCTGCTAGTGCCTCTTGGAGCAGTTCATCATTTGTTGTTAAGTCAATATCACGAATATCGAGTAATTCGCCATTTTCGATTTTGTATTGCCTTTTTGCAAAGAGATGACCTTTATGAATTTCGCCACGCACGTCATATTCCATATCACCAAGACGGCCATCATAATAGACATTTGCTACAGGTGAACGCCAGTCAACAATAATAGGCTCATGTGTTTCTCGATGAAATAGAGAGGTTTTCCCTATATAGAGGAATTCTTCAGGGTCACCCGTTTTTTGAAAATGGATTCTAGCGAAGTATGGCTTCTTTTGAATGGCTTCTAAACCTTCCTTTTGCGTACGAGCCATTTCGAAAAATCTGGCATTCGCTAAGATATTTAGATAACTTAAACTTGAATCAAGATAATCAAGGTCTGCCATCGATTGACGAATATTTTCTTGAGCAGATCGTAAATCTCTTTGTGATTCATGTAAGATTTGTTGCATATAACTTTTGGTATATGCTAACCGCTCCACTTCAGCTTGAAAATCTGGATGTTGTACAGTCATTTTTAGCACCTCCTAGGTACTTACAATTTCAAAGTAGATTACCATACTACTATATATAAGTAAGCCCATCAAGCGAAAGCTAAAAAGCTGATGATGTTATGATTATGTTGAGGTGGAAATGACAATAGAGGAGGCTTATGCATTTGGATATCTTTGCACATAGAGGTGTTTCGGCACATTACCCTGAAAATACAATCGCAGCATTTCAAGCAGCAGCGAAACTTCCCATTGCAGGGATTGAGTTAGATGTACATCTAACAGCAGATCGAGAGGTAGTAGTGATTCATGATGAAACAATAGATCGCACCTCTAATGGCTCTGGCTATGTAAAGGATTTGACATTACAGCAATTACGAATATTTGATTTTGGTTCGTGGTTTTCACCACAATATGAGGATGAAAGTATTCCAACCTTGGGGGAAGTATTAGAGCTTTTTGCAGGTACAAACCATCGCATTAACATTGAACTGAAAACAGATGTCTTTGCATATGAAGGCATTGAAGCACTTGTGCTAAAGGAAATTGCTACCCATCAAATGATAGAGAGAGTTATTATTTCCTCCTTTAATCATGAATCATTACAAACGGTTGCTCAAATCGCACCATATATTGATATTGCACCATTGTTTGCAGAGGTACTTGTGGATTTTACAACGTATATTGCTCTTATACCAGCTAAAGCGTTGCATGTCCATGTACCAACAGCATTTCGTAAATCAATAAAACTAGCCCTTGCTGAAGGGGCAATTGTACGTGTATATACCGTGAATACTAAGCAGGAAGCTCGGCGCTTACAGCAGCTTGGGATACAGGGGATATTTACTGATGATCCAGTACAAATATTGGAGGCTTTACGTTAGAATGACTGAATGGAAGCGTTAGTCATTCAACGCTTCCATTACCATTTTGCATGATGTTCCTCAATACAGCCAAGCATTTGCTGAATAATTAATGTTTCGCCATTATCAAGTAAAATTGTACCATCGTAATAACCAAATAATTGATGTACCTTCGATTTAACAAGCTTTGCATTTGTGTGGGCTACACGTTCAAAAAATGGTGAAAATGTTAATGAAACTTGCTTCGAAAATTTTGTTTTCACTTTCCATCGCTGCATATAATCCTCTCGATCATATTGAAAAATCAAATCCTCATGTATTTTGGTCATTTTACCATCAACAAAAACAGCATTTTCCGTCATACCAGTGCCATCTGTCCATTTACCACCTAAATTAAGCCCGATGCGTCTTCCACGAACCCGTTGAGAGGCCATTCCCCAATTCCATAGAGCATCACGAGGCCAGACACCACGCCCATAATCTAACACAGCAAAACTTTCTTCAGGTGAGAATAGGAAACGGCGAGTACCGATTGTAACAACACCCGAAGTAGGGAGGATATGATGCTTGCCTGTAAATTGAAATGTTTTTCGATTCCAAGGAATGACTACATTTAAGGTTTCATCTGTTGGGGGATGCTGAATAATAAGCTTTGCACGCAAAATATCTCCATCAAAATTAGGGATCGAAACGGACAAATGGGTCGCATTTTGTGCATAGGACATATCAATCATCATTTCACTATTTTTAAATGATACAGATTCTAAAACTTGTGTAGGCATTTTTAATTTGCCACCGAAGGGAATAGTTATTGTTTTTTCAAAATAGCGCTGTGTTTCATATTCAAGAAAATAAACGAAGCAGACCGCTGCGTAATCTAGATGACTAATCGTAGCAGAAAATAGGATTTCGTCACCGAAGACACACCAATAGTTCCATTTCTTTTTGCGCATAATATGACCGCTTAAATTGCTATAAATAAGAGGCTTGCGCGCAAATCCAATGGCTGCTGGATTTAAGTTACCTTTTTTATCGCATAAAAAAGTAGGCTGTAAAATTTCTTTCTCAGCATGCTGCTTCACATTCAACATCCCTTCTAGTCATAAGATAAATTTGATTGTTCTGTTATTTTTATTGTAGCAAAAATGCTTTGGAAAATGGAAAGGATCGTGCTGAATATCCCGTACTTTTAGTAAGAATATGAGTAAGGGCCTAACTAATAGAATGCTCTTAATAGACATATGATGACATGGGGAGGTGTATGGCAAAAGTGTATAATAGGCAAGCTGCTGTACAATATGCTAATTATTGGTGGGATAAACGTAATCCAGCTTTTCCAAACTTTGATGTAGATTGTACGAACTATATTTCTCAATGTTTACGTGCAGGGGGTGCACCGATGCGAGGAGCGCCGAATCGAGAGAAAGGTTGGTGGATTCAACAAGGAAATTGGAGCTTTAGCTGGTCTGTTGCCCATTCATTAAGATGGTACTTAGAAGGGTCTACAACTGGTTTAAAGGGTAGACGTGTACAATCTGCACAGGAGTTAGAGCTTGGCGATATTATTTTTTATGATTTTCAAGGAAATGGGAGAATTGATCATTCGGTAATTGTAACAAGTATTCAAAATGGTATCCCTTATGTGAATGCTCATACTTCAGATAGCATTCATCGACCGTATTTTTATGAGGATTCTACTGCTTATACGCCAAATATGACTTATTTTTTCTACCATATAGACGATAGCTTTGCTTAAAAAGAGATAGTTTTAAAGCATAGGAATTTATGATACTGTGAAAGGTAGAAAAGAAAAATTGTCTTAGGGTAGAAGGAGAATGGGGATATGAGTGAACAATTTTTATCTGTGAGAGATGCCATTATTCAACGTCGTTCCATTAAAAAATTTAATGGTCAGCCTGTAGATCGTGAGGATTTACTCGCTATTATTGATGATGCTGTATGGGCGCCAAACCATGGCAACCGTGAGCCTTGGCGTTTAGTTGTTGCATGTGGTGAGGAATTAACAAAGCTGCATGAATTATTGCGCGATTTAGCAATTCCAAAATGGCAGGAGCTATCGCATGAAACATTGGCGAAGCAAATGGAGAAGTTTACAACTCCTGGAGGCTATGCCTTTGTCATTGTACCAGAGGATGTGCGTCAAAAAGAGCGCTTAGAGGATTATGCAGCAGCAAGCATCTTTATTCAAAATATTCAACTGCTAGCGTGGGATAGAGGCATAGGGTCTTGCTGGAAAACACCAGCTTTCTTAGATCAGCCTAAATTCCGTGAAGCCTTAAAGGTACAGCCAGGTGAGCGTGTGATTGCCATGCTGCAACTTGGTTATTTTGATGAAGTACCAAAAGGAAAAGAACGTAAAGCAGCGGCAGAAATTGTAACAATTTTTGGTAAGCAATAGTGAAAAGAAAATCCCTTCGCAAATGAGCTGCGAAGGGATTTGTTTATCTTGGTTCAGCAAACTTTTTTTGTATCGAAAGCGAAGAGATAGATACAGAAGCCCCTTCTTCTGTAGGGAGGGGGGACGAGTGTCACTTCAGTTCAGTGAGTGTCCAAACGCCCACTGAACCAAGATAAAGCCCCAGTGGATATACCTGACGCTGGCGCTTTCAGTATAGCAAACATTGTTACGGATTTTGGTGAGAAGCTTTTCGCATGAACTCGAAAAATCCGAGCGTATTGTTTTATCTGCGCGAAAGTGAAGCGTCAGCGGCAGATGCTTTATGTACCGAAAGCATTAGCGACAGGTACAATTACGCTGGGGTGTAATTGATTATTTTTGTAATTCTGCAACTTCGTATAAATAATCGCTTAACACACGTAAGCCTTTATCAAAGTTTTCTAAATGGAAGTGTTCATTTGGTGCATGGAAGTTTTCGCTTGATAACCCAAAGCCCATTAACACCACAGGCAATTCTAAAATTTCATCAAATGCAGCTACAATTGGAATAGAGCCTCCACCACGTGTATAGGCAGTTGGGACATTATACACTTTTTCATAAGAACGTCCAGCCGCTTGGATAAATGGATGGTCGAAAGGTGTTAAGAATGGACGCCCTTTATCAAATTCAGAAATCGTTACTTCTACACCAGCAGGCTTATGCTTTTCAACATGTGCTTTTAAAAGTGTCACAATCTCGTCTGGCTCTTGATTTGGCACAAGACGACATGTAATTTTAGCGCCAGCCTCAGCAGGTAATACCGTTTTAATCCCTTCACCTGAGAAGCCACCAAATACACCGTTCACCTCTAATGTTGGACGAGCCCAAGTACGTTCTAAATAAGAGAATCCAGGCTCACCAAATAATTCTTGGACGCCCACTTCCTGTTTCACAGCCTCCTCATCAAAGCCAAGGGCACGATAAGCCTCACGCTCTTCCTCTGTTAATGGCAATACTTTGTCATAAAAGCCTTCAACTTGGATTGTGCCATGCTCATCACGGAAGGATGCTAAAATTTCTGTTAAAGCATGGATAGCATTTTGAACGCCGCCACCATAAAGACCAGAGTGTAAATCTCCTTTAGCACCACGAATATCAATTTGAATGCCTGTTAAACCGCGCAGCCCATAGCATACCGCAGGCTTACCAGGACCATATAGCCCAGTATCAGAAATTAAAATTAAATCTGCTGCTAACTTTTCCTTATGCTGTTCAACAAAGGCAGGTAGGTGAGGGCTGCCAATCTCCTCTTCACCTTCATAAATAAATTTCACATTCACAGGTAGCGTGCCTGTTGTAGCAAATAAAGCCTCGATCATTTTTAAATGCATAAACACTTGCCCTTTATCATCACTAGCACCACGAGCAAATAATTTATTATCACGAATTGATGGGTTAAATGGTTCACTTTCCCATAAATGTAATGGGTCAACAGGCTGTACATCGTAGTGACCATAAAACAAAATCGTTGGCTTGTCCTCTGCGTGTAACCAATCCGCATAGACAACAGGATGTCCCTCTGTTTCCATAATAGAGATATTTTCAAGATTTAGTTTTTCAAATGCACCCGCTAGCCATTTTGCAGCATGCTGAATATCTTCCTTATGCTCAGATAAAGAACTAATGCTTGGAATGCGTAAAAATTCCTTTAATTCTTCTAAATGTGCCTCACGATGCTCCGCAAAATAAGCATCTAATTGCTGTAAGTTTGTCATGATAGAAGCCCTCTTTCCTAAGTATTTCGATAATGGAAATAGTATAGCACAACCTGCCTGAGGAAGCCCAATATATCAATGGTTTGGGAGCTATTTATTAAGAGTTAGCCCCAGTTGCCAAGCTTGCGCTAAAGACGGTTACAGATTCCTGCTCTAATTCCTTCATTACATGACCGTATGTGTTCATGACCATGTTAGGCGTATTTCCTATACGTTCAGCAATCACTTTTACATTTTGCCCATTGTTTAAAAGTATTGTAGCGTGGGTGTGCCGTAAGCCATGTAATGAGATTTTAGGGCTGCCATCCTCATCTACTAGCTTTGCCTGCAACTGTACTCGCTTCAGCATCATATAAAAGGTTTGATTATGCACAGGCTCCTCATAGCTGTTGATAAATATCCACTTCCATATAAAAGAGGTCAGTTCAATGTTGAGCGTACACATAACAAAAGCATCCGCTTCCTGAATACACAGCAAATCCATAGACAGCTTTTAATAATTAATTCGACCTTTTGAGTATAAAATAGCAAAAGCACCCGTTCTTAAAGAATAGGTGCTTTTAGTGCGGTCGTATCGAATGCAAAGACTGCTCTCAAAAAAGTTACATTGACGAGAAGTATGTACATGCTACAATAAGTACGCAGCATCTAGCTGACTCCTTTTTCGAAAGGAGGTGCACTACATGCATAAGTTATCACGACAAGAAAAGAGCAAGGCTAAAAGAGAGAAACAGCGTGAAGAAAGACTAGCCATCTTTCGATACGCAGCGGATTTATTTCGTGCAATCGATACCGTTTATCGTTTCTTTCGTATGATGCTGTAAACAGAAAGCGCCATTCAGTATTTTTACTGGGTGGTGTTTTCTTTTGAATAAATAAAAAAACGCCCAAGAGCCACTTGGACGTTGCACTACATGCGATTCTCACGACAAGAATCTTACTACCACTATATTAACCCCAACAGGTTAAACCGTCAAGGCTTTAATAGTATACGTGATATTAGCGATGGTTATTCGTGTAAAAGGTATTTACTCTCAGGAGGGGATGCCTTTATATGTAGTTATTCCTTGTTTTCTTTTATATATGAAATGATGGTTAGTGTTTTTATTCTAGTAGAACTTGCTCTGTACTTTATAATAGTGATAGGAAATCTCTTGAACTATCCCCATTTACTCGCTAACACTTCTTGAAGTGGGAGTCTGCTGTCGGAAAACGATAAATTGGTTGCCTATTTCTATTTCGCTTATGTTTTTTGGCATTACTTCTGTTGTTTCCCCTAAAAAAGTTTTATAGGCAATTTCTTGCTATCTATTATGAAGACATTATAAGATGATACTAAATTTGTAAATAAATGATAAGGAGGCAATCGAATTGAAGAAAAATAAACTATATTTAGCGATGCTAGCAACTACCATAGCAATGCCTGCTTTAACTATGCCTGTTACGCAAGTAGAAGCGAAAAATGCTGTTGTACTTGCTACGAATGCATTCAAAGATGTAGCTGTAAGCAACCCTTATTATCAGATGATTCATGAAATGTGAAGTGACCCTAAAAGCTAGACATAGTTATTTCATGAGGCAGCTTGGGTAAAACAAGTTCGGTATTGAACTGGACTCGTTTTAATTTTTTTATAAAAATACAAAAATAAGCAATGTATATAAAGGTTGAGATAACTTGCCCAACTCATGAAAACCCACCCATTCCTACACACGCCCACCAATTGATATTAGCCCCAAACTAGCCCCAATTTAAAGCTATTCCATGCCCCAAAATGCATAATCAATATAATAGTAGAAACGCCAATAACCATTGATACATAACGTTTTCTAAGCAGTTTCTAGTCCCTCTTTGCAAAGCAAAAAAAATAGAAATAGTATAGAACAACCAACAAGCAGAAGCCCGTAATAGCAATTGTTTGTATGGTATTTATTGTAAATTGACTCCAGTTTTAGCCCCAATAGGTTAAAATAATAAGCTTTAATAGTATATGTGGATTGATGTGAATATAAAAAGACACCGTAATCTGTCGCTACAGTGTCTTTGGAATCAATGGATTATTCACTTTTCTTCGCTTTACTACTACTAATATTCGGTGTTGGTGGTGAGTTATAGACACGGGAATGTGGTGGGATAGAATTCATAAGCCAAATATTACTGCCCAGCACTGAATTGTGACCAATTGTTGTTTCGCCGCCTAAAATGGTTGCACCCGCATAAATTACTACATTATCCTCGATATTTGGATGACGCTTAATGCCTTTAATTGGATTGCCATTTTCATCAAGAGGGAAGCTTAATGCGCCTAGTGTGACACCTTGATAAATTTTAACGTTTTTGCCGATGCTGCATGTTTCACCAATTACCACGCCTGTACCATGGTCGATAAAGAATGATTCACCAATAGTTGCTCCTGGATGAATATCGATGCCTGTTACGCTATGTGCATATTCTGACATAATACGAGGCACAATTGGTACACCCATTTCGTATAGCTCATGTGCAATACGATGTGTGTATATAGCAACGATGGATGGATAGCTTAATAAAATTTCCTCTGTGGAAAGAGCTGCTGGATCACCATTGTAGGCAGCTTGAATATCCGTTTGTAAAATTTGACGGATTTTCGGGAATTGCGAAATTAAGTTCATCACAATGCGATCTGCATCCTCTTGGCACGTGCAGTTTTCTGGGCCGCTATACTCCATATTATAAATTAATACCTTTTCAATAATATCGCGTAAATCCAATGCCGTTTCACGCAGTTTATTGCTGCTAACGATATTGATGCGCGTATCGTCAATCGGTGGGGCTGTATGAATGCCAGGGAACAGCACTTCATGGAAATTATCTAAAATTTTATAGATTTGATTGCGCCCTACAAAGCCGATGGAATTTTCAATATCAACATATTGTCGATTAATATCCTTTAATGAATTTGTAATTTCTGGCACCTTTTCATTTAGCCAATCATTTAAACTCATACTAAAATTGCACCCCTTTAATTTCGTAATTAAACTATCATATTACTGATGTTCTAATAAAGGTACAAAAGATTTCATCAATTTGCAAGATAACAATTTTGAAGTAGCTCTTTTTGCTTTAAAACAAAAGAAATCACTTTTTATATACGAAATGATTGATCGTTCCTGACACTTTATTTAGCAGCGTGACGGTATTTGTTGCGATATTGCAATGGGGCAAGATGATAATTTTTGCGAAATAACTCTACAAAATAGCTCACTTGATTAAAGCCGACTTCCTCGCTAATTTCAGAAACTGCTTTATTTGTATGCAAAATTAAGCCCTGTGCGATATAAAGTCGATGCTTGTTTACAAACTTAATTGGTGATAGGCGTGTATATTTACGAAAAAGCTGATTACAGGCACTTTTATTAATGAGTGCACAGTTGGCAAGGTCGCTAACTGTAATTGTATTTTGATAGTTTTCTTGGACAAATTGCAACATTTGATTAAAAATAGCGATTTCCTGTTCTTCATTATTGTGTACTGTCGCATCATAGTGTGTGAGTAAATGCTCAATAAGTGTTGTTAACAGTGTGATGACCGAAAAAAGTGTTGGCTTTTTACCTTGTGTCCAATCAGTAAGCTTCGCCTTTTGAGTGGGGGATAGTGGCAGCGAATAGTAAGCAAATGGATTGCTTTCAAAAAATGGCTGTACATGGGCTGTCACAAGCTTTGGATGCAAAAAATTCAAGTCAAAGTTGATACATAGCGCATTTGTATTTTGCTGAATGGTTTTCGAGCTATGAAGCTGTTTTTTATTAATCAGTAAAAGTATATTTTCTGAAACAGTTAAAATTTCATGATTAATTTGATATTCAAGTGTGCCTTGATATACCCAAACAATTTGCAGGGCATCATGCCAATGAATCGGTATATAGTCTGAGCGTAAATGATGATAGGTTTGCGTAAATAAAGCAATCGCATAGTCTTCAAATGTATAGATTATTTGCTCCTCTAAATCCTCCGTTAATGTTATTTCAAACATTGTTCCATCTAAAATATTCTGTGCAATTGGCTTCGATTTCATGGGTATCACCTTTTCATTCAAATTTGATAAAAATAGTTACAAAAATTATAGAAGGAAGATTTTGATTATATGTATAGTAGTTGTAATAACAATAGTTTAGCGAATTTAGAAAAAATCGTTAAGCTTTTTGTATTGTAATTAAATTTGATAAAAGGAGAATGGCAATGAAGTATAGTTTAGAACAAGGTGCAGTTCGTGTCATTGCTGATTTAAAGGAGCTCGCTTTATTGACTTCAGATGAGCATGGAGCACAGCGTGTTGCATGGACAGCGTTATGGCAAACAGCACGCGATTGGTATCGTCAAAAAGCAGAGGCACTTGGTGCAGAGATTTCAATAGATAGCGCAGGCAATGTGTGGACAAAAATGGAAGGGAAGAGCGCAGAGGCAATTGTTATTGGTAGTCATTTAGATAGTGTGCCAAATGGTGGCTGGCTTGATGGAGCACTTGGTGTATTAGCTGGGCTTGAGGCATTGAGACGCTATTCAGCAGAGGGGCAAAAGCCAAGGAAAACGTTATATGTTGTTGATTGGGCAGATGAGGAAGGGGCTCGCTATGGCTATAGCTGCTTAGGCTCATCCGCGGCGAGTGGTTCTTTACGTATCGAGGAGCTAATAGGAAGAGCTGATAATAATGGCATTGCATTTGAAGAAGCTGTATCCGCCTATCAGGTGATGCCCGATAAAATGCTGCAGGCGCATCAAGAATTATTACAAAGAAATATTATAGGCTATTTAGAGCTGCATATTGAGCAAGGACCTGTGTTAGAAAAAGAGCAGAAGGATGTGGCGTGTGTATTTGGTGCAGCAGGAGTGGAGCGACATTATATAGATTTTGTTGGACAGGCTGCTCATGCGGGCTCATTCCCTGTGCCAACACGTCAAGATGCCTTTTTAGCTGCGGCAGAGGCAGCATTAGAATTTAGAAAGCTTGCGTTAAAATATAAGGCGGTTTGCACGGTCGGTCAAGTGCAGGTGCAGCCTGATATTGTCACAATTGTGCCGGGGAAATGTACGATTTCTTTAGACATGCGTACAATTGATGCGGCTGATTTGCAAAAGATGTATAAGGAAGCACAGGCTGTGACAGAAAAAATTGCGAGCGTAAATGGTGTTTCGGTAGGTTGGCGAAAAATTTATTCGGTCGCACCACAATTATTTGAGGAGCGGTTCATTCGCCTATGTGAAAATGCTGTCGAGGAGGAAACAGGTGAGGCAACAAAAATGTACTCAGGTCCTTTGCATGATGCGGTGGAAATGGCGAAGATTGTGCCAACTGTCATGATGTTTACAATGTCTGAAGGCGGATTATCGCATACGAAGGAGGAGCATACGCCGGAGCCAAAGCTAGAAGTGGGGATTCGTGCATTTTTACGATTAGTTCATGATGTGTTGGAAAATAAGACGTAGATTATAGCATTAATTGGTCAAATAAATGGGGTGGTTATGTGCAAATTCCAGATTTTATAGTCAATCAAAATTTAAAGGAGTTAACGCATCATCAAACGGTTGGCTTACCTCTTGCTTGTTATGAAACAACCATTAGGCAAAATATACATGGCTATATTCCACTTCACTGGCATGAGGAAGTTCAATTTATTTTAGTTATGCAAGGAAAGGCCATTTTTCAAGTAAATGAAGAGAAGCTTGTAGTGCGAAAAGGGGAAGGGCTATTTATCAATAGTGGCTGCTTGCATATGGCTAAAGATAAGGAGCATTCAAATTGTATTTATCTTTGCTTAAATGTCTTGCCAAAGTTTATTTTGCCACAAGAGCTATATACAACATATATCGTTCCATATATTCAAGCAACGAATTTATCTTATATTTTTATAGATAAAGGTGAGCTGTGGGGAAGAAATATTGTAGAAGGCATGATAAAAGTGAAGGAATTGACAGAGCATAAGCCACAGCATTTTGATTTTGATTTAACGATGCAGCTACTATTTATTTGGAAAAATTTAATTATGAATGGCTTTGCACCAGAATATGTGCAAACGGAAATGGTAAAGAGCCAGCGAATCAAGCAAATGCTAAGCTGGATTCACCTTCATTATACAGAGAAAATAAGCTTAGAGGATATCGCAAGGGCAGGTCATTTAAGTCGTTCCGAATGCTGTCGCTATTTTAAGAGAATTTTAAATACGACACCGTTAAACTATGTGATGGATTATCGTATTCAAAAAAGCTTACAATTATTGCAAAATCCAGAAGCTAATGTGACAGAAGTTGCGTATCAAGTAGGCTTTAATAGTACGAGCTACTTTATTGAAAAGTTTAGAAAAACGATGAATATGACGCCATTAGTATATAAAAAGTATCATACAGATATGAATGTATAATAGAAGTTTGACGCCACATCCCAATGTATTATGTAGGAAAGGAAAAATCCCCCCCTCAATATATTGATAAAATCAAATAATAATCTTGTATATTCCTAATTGACGAAATATTAGAATAACTGAAACGGAATAAGCAATATATTTGATTGATACAAAGGGGATGACGGGATGGAACTGTTAAACAAAGTAAATGATTTTTTATGGGGCTCATTCATTGCATATTTATTACTAGGAGTAGGGGCTTTTTATACGATCCGTCTAGGTGTTCCACAATTAAGACATTTTGGTCATGCAGTGAAATGTATGAAGAAAAATCTAAGAGGCAAGGATGGGGATATTTCGGGCTTCTCGACTTTATGTGCTGCGATTGGAGGACAGGTTGGGACTGGTAGCCTAGTAGGGGTGGCAAGCGCTTTAGCTGCTGGAGGACCAGGGGCAATTTTTTGGATGTGGGTGACTGCATTATTAGGCATGGTCATTACGTTTGCTGAAACAACTTTAGGACAATTATTCCGTGAAAAAATAGAGGATGGGACTTATCGTGGTGGTCCTGCCCACTACATAGAAAAAGGTCTTAACAATAGAGCTCTAGCGATGATTATAGCTATTTGTTACATTTTTGCAGTAGGTTTATTTATTGCATCAATTCAAACAAACTCTATTGCCAACTCATTTACTGGGGTTGTGGATATCCACCCAATTATTCCTGGAATCGCAGTTGTTATTCTTACAGCGATTGTTATTATTGGTGGTGTCAAGCGACTTGTTGATTTCTCAACATTAATTGTACCTTTCATGGCTTTAACATTTATTGCTATTACATTGTTTATTGTTATCACGAATATTACACAACTGCCAGCTGTTTTATCATTAATTTTTGAAAGTGCTTTCACTGGTCATGCAGTAATTGGGGGTGCAATTGGACATACGATTATGGAAGCTTTCCGTCACGGTATTGCAAGGGGGTTATTCTCTAATGATGCTGGTAATGGTGTGGCTGGTATGATGCATGCTGCTGCGGATGTTAAGCATCCTATTGAACAATCATTTTTAGCAATGTTAGGGACATTTATTACGACGATTATTATTTGCTCGTGTACAGCCTTTGCATTATTAATGACAGATGTTCTTGGTACAGGTTTAACAGGTATTAATCTTTTACAAGAGGCATTTTTTGTTGCACTAGGCTCTGCGGGTAAATGGATTGTATTTGGGGCAATGTTCTTATTCGGATTTACAACACTCCTTGCGGATATATTTTATGGAGAAACAAATATTCGTTATGTATTTAAAAAGAACGCAACTCCTATAATATGGATTTATAGAATTATAGCTGCTGGTGTACTGATACTAAGCTCAGTAGTTCCACTTACCACAATTTGGGCTTCAGTTGATTTTATGTTGGCGATTATTGTATTTATTAATGTTTATGCATTATTTGGTTTATTTAAGTACGTTCGCTATGCCTATAAAAATTATATGCATCAATTAAAAAGTGGTGTAAAGGAGCCTGAGTGGAATAAAGAGTTAGATGTTACAACAATTAATTTAGATAATATCGATGAAGCAACACGTAAATAATCAGATTTTTCTGTGAAAGTGGAGGTATATTATGAATAATATAGAGTTTAAAAAACAATTACTAGAATGGCGTCATTATTTACATAAATATCCTGAAACTGCCTTTGAGGAAGTAAAAACATCCGCTTATATAGCACAGGAGCTCAAAAAAATGGGCTTAGAAGTGCATGAAAATATCGGTACTACAGGTATTGTGGCGAATCTTACTGTTGGGGATGGTAAAGGTGTAATTGGGTTACGGGCTGATATGGATGCATTAAATCTACATGAGGTAAAAGACCTTCTATATCGCTCTAAGCATAAAGGAAAAATGCATGCATGTGGACATGATGGACATATGACGACATTATTAGGCGCTGCTCAATTACTTTCTACTCGAAAAAATTTTAATGGGACTGTTCGATTTATTTTTCAGCCTGCTGAGGAAATTGGAAAAGGTGCTCAAGCAATGATGGATGATCAATTATTTGAGCGATTCCCAGTGGATGAAATTTATGGTCTTCATAATATGCCGGGATTACCTGCTGGAACGATACACACAAAGTCAGGTCCTATTATGGCTAGTGAGGATAATTTCGTTATTCGAATTAAAGGAAAAGGCGCACATTCATCAAGCCCACATATGGGCGTTGACCCTTTAGTTATTGCAGCTGAAATTATTCTTGCGCTTCAAACAGTAGTGGCAAGAAATCTTGACCCACTTCAAACGGCAGTCGTGTCATGTACAGAAATTCAATCGGATGGTATTCGTAATGCCATTCCTTCTAATGTAGAAATTAAAGGCGATACAAGAAGCTTTACGCCAGAAGTGCAAAAACTATTGGAGAAAAGAATGAAAAGCTTATGTGAGGGTATATGTGCAATGCATGGCGCTGAATGTGAGTTTGACTATACACATGAATTTTCTCCTACGATTAACTGGGATAGATGCAATGAGGTTGCGACATTAGCTGCCAAAAATATCGTTGGTGCAGAAAATACAAACAGTGATTGTACCCCAATTATGGCGTCTGAGGATTTTGGTAAGTTTATTGAAAAAATTCCTGGCTGCTTTGTATTTCTAGGAAGTAAAGTTAAAGGTGAGGAAGTGATTCCACTGCATAACTCACTTTATGACTATAATGATGAAATTATCGAAACAGGTGCTGAATTTTTTGCAGAAATTATTAAGCTTAGCCTAGTAAAAGAATAGGAGAGAGTCACGATGAAATTAATAAAATATACTAGAAAGAAAAATCCAAGTACAAATATCGACTTTTTAGGGCTAGAGGAGGCTCAAAAAGTACATGCATTTCATAAAAGTTTTCCACAGTATGAAACGACGCCTTTAGCTGTGTTAGATCATTTAGCGGAGGAGTTGAATATTAGCAAATTATTTGTAAAGGATGAATCCTATCGTTTTGGTTTAAATGCCTTTAAAGCTTTAGGTGGATCATATGCGATTGGGCAATATTTAGCAAAGCAATTAAATATTGAATCTTCCAATTTAACTTACGAAAAGCTTGTTTCACCTGAAGTGAAAGAAAAGCTAGGAAACTTGACATTTATTACAGCAACAGATGGAAACCATGGTCGGGGTGTTGCATGGACAGCTAAACAGCTAGGGCTAAAATCGGTTGTTTATATGCCTAAAGGTTCGTCAGTAGAACGATTAAATCATATAAAGGCACAGGGGGCGGATGCTGCCATTACAGATCTTAACTATGACGATACAGTTCGTTTAGCTGCTGAACATGCTGAGCAAAACAATTGGATATTAGTACAGGACACAGCATGGGAAGACTACGAAGAAATTCCTAAAAACATTATGCAGGGCTATATCACGATGGTAGTAGAAGCATATGAGCAGCTAAAAAAATTAGACGAAAAACCTACACATATTTTTATTCAGGCTGGTGTTGGTTCAATGGCAGCCGCAGTTCAAGGCTTCTTTGCAGATGTTTATGGTGAGGATCGTCCGCTTACTGTTGTTGTAGAACCAGATAAGGCAGACTGCATATTTAAAACGGCTGAAGCAAATGATGGCAAGCTGCATTATGTAAAAGGTGATATGGATACAATTATGGCAGGCTTAGCATGTGGTGAGCCAAGTACACTAGGCTGGGCAATTTTAAATGACTATGCGGATGCTTTCCTTTCTTGTCCAGATAATATCGCTGCTCAGGGAATGAGGATTCTAGCAGCACCGATGAAGGGCGATGTACAAGTTATTTCAGGTGAATCGGGAGCAGTGGGCGTAGGAGCTGTAAGCGAAATCTTAAGACGAGATCAGTACACAGCTTTAAGAGAGCAGTTAAAGATGACTGCAGATTCAAAAATTCTATTCTTTAGCACTGAAGGAGATACTGACGCTGCACATTATAAAAAAGTTGTATGGGATGGTGCTTATTCAATTTAAATGATGGTGAAAGGGGAAATGATAATGAGTATTCAAAAGGTATCAACGGATAAGGCACCAGCAGCAATCGGTCCATATTCACAGGCAATTAAAGCAGGAGATTTTCTATTTGTGTCTGGTCAGCTTCCAATAGACCCTGAAACAGGGGCTTTTCCAGACGGTGGAGTAAAGGAGCAGACCTATCAAGTGTTTATTAATATTCAACATATCCTAGCAGATCAAGGATTAGATTTTACCAATGTAGTAAAAACAACAGTATTATTAGATAATATTGCTGATTTTGCGATAGTGAATGAAATTTATGGTGAATATTTCGCTGGTGAAATTTTGCCTGCACGAGCTGCTTATGCAGTCGATTGCTTACCTAAAAATGCGCTAGTAGAAATTGAAGTCATTGCATATTACGGTTAATAAAAATAACAAGGTTTAAGTCCTCATCTTATTAGGACTTAAACCTTTGTATTGCTGCTATATTAGTGAGCTGTATAACCGCCATCAACAAGCAGTGTTGTACCATTGACAAAGCTTGCGTCATCACTTGCTAAGAACAGAACAGCTTTTGCAATCTCTTCTGGTTTGCCAAGGCGACCTTGTGGGTGAAGGGATGCTAAGTATTCTTTACTTGCAGTATCTACTTCTTTAAGCAGTGGTGTTTCGATATAGCCTGGACATACAGCATTTACACGGATGCCTTCTTTTGCATAGGCTGTACATAGGTTTTGTGTTAATAGCTTTACGCCACCTTTTGCAGAAGCATAGGCTGTTGGATTTGGTAAAGCGACAAAGCTATGGATAGAGCCAGCATTAACGATAACGCCACCTGTACCTTGTGCAAGGAATTGTTCAATCGCATATTTATCGGAAAGGAAGACACCAGATAAATTAATATCAATGGTTCTTTTCCATTTTTCAAAAGTTAACTCATGTGCAGGTGCATCATCAGCTACACCTGCATTGGCATACATAATATCAAGCTTGCCATATTTGTTCACTGTTGCACTAATCATATTTTTAATATCTTCTTCACTTGTTACATCTGTTTTCACAAACAATGTATCGAAGCCATTGTTATTTAATTCTTCTGAGATGCTTTGCCCGCGATCTGAAAAATCAGCAATGACTACTTTTGCGCCTTCTTCTACAAATAGGCGAACAGTTGCTTCGCCAATACCACTAGCGCCACCTGTGACGATTGCTACTTTATCTTGTAATTTCATCTGAAAAAACCACCTTTATCCTGTATTAACAGGCTGTAAGTCCCTTCATTTCATAAAAGGAGAGAAACAACCTGATTGGTGAAACGTCCAATTAATGGAAGGTTCACTTTATTATTTTGCAGTTGCGCCACCATCAATCACAAATTCAGCACCTGTTGAGAATGAAGATTCGTCAGAAGCTAAAAACAATACTGTTTGAGCGACTTCCTGAACGGAACCTAAACGACCTAGTGGGAATAAACTTTTCCCTAATTCATCTTTAGAGCTTCCTGTTGTTGCTGATGCATAATCTGCCATACCTGTATCAATATAACCGGGATGAATAGAGTTGACACGCACACCGAATGGCGCATATTCCATTGCAGCATCCTTTGTCATAATACGTACAGCACCTTTACTAGCACCATATAATACATGTCCAGCAGCACCTGTTAAGCCTGCAATCGAAGAGGCATTAATGACAGAGCCTTTTTGTTGCTGTGCCATAAGTGGCATAATGTGCTTCATTCCAAGGAAGACACCAGTTACATTAATAGACATTAAGCGATTCCAGTCAGAAAGTTCAATTTCTGCAAGAG
The DNA here is from genome assembly GCF_044760715.1 of Lysinibacillus sp. NPDC098008. Taxonomy (NCBI): domain Bacteria; kingdom Bacillati; phylum Bacillota; class Bacilli; order Caryophanales; family Bacillaceae; genus Lysinibacillus; species Lysinibacillus sp. NPDC098008. The sequence continues at coordinate 35,284 of NZ_JBIWBA010000008.1, read as the reverse complement.
GCTTAATAATATAAATACCCGCATTATTGAAAAGAATATCAACTTTGCTAAAAGCTTTTATTGTTTCATCTGCGACCTTTTTCCAATCATCTTCATTGCTAACATCATGACGTATAAATAGTGCTTCTCCGCCAATAGCTTGGATATCGCGTACTGCTTCGTTACCAGATTGTTCATTAATATCAGTAATAACTACCTTTGCGCCTTCTTTAGCAAATAACAAAGCAGTTTCTTTACCGATACCTGTACCTCCACCTGTAATAATGGCTACTTTATTTTCCAATCTCATGTCAAGCACGCACCTTTCATTCTATCTGGATATAGATTTAGCTATAGGGTTTAAAAATATTCCCTTTATTTTAGGGATACCTTTATTTTACGCTTCGCATTTTCAAAAACCATCCTATAAGATGCTGTATAATAGTATGACGAGTATCCACCATTTATAGGGGTATGTTTAAATAAAGGAGGAGAGCTTCCTATGACACATCCAATGCAATCCTTTGAAGAAATGACATTTCAAGAGTTTGTGCTAGTTATTAAAATTCATTATAAGCAAATCGAGGAGAATACAAATATTTATCTTTATCTTGAGTCTTCTATTTCTGAGGAAGATCGCAAAAAAACGGCTATGCTGCTCGATTCATTTCTACGTTTACTAGCACGTACACATATTGAAGATTTACAGGATGATTATCGAAATTTTTTAAATACATGGCTGCAATCGCAACTATCCGTTATTGATATAAAAAGCTTTAATCTCTTTCAATTAATTTTTGAAAAATCATTGATTACATGTATGATTCAGCAAAAACATCATCGTATGAATGCTGCATTAATGTATGTACTCTCGATATTTACGTACTTAGTACAGCTTTATGATGATAGGATAGTGCACCCAACAAGTGATAATCATTCAACAAATCAACAATTAAGCCATCTTCAATTATTGGATAAGCTCGATAAATTGCTAATTTACTCATCAGGCTATAATGATTTAGCTTATATTTTAAAAAAATGTGAAGAGTATTTTAACTATAAAAGATGTGTATTTTACGCATATGTACCATGGTCTAATCAATTTTACGGCGTGATTGGTGCAGAGCTGCCAAAGGTGCAAAGTATGAAAGGGCAGATAACGGAGCTAAACACAGTATTTAGCTCTAAAAAGCCAATTTATTTAAAAAATCCTAAAAATTACGTGAAAGAGGAGCATATTCAATTATTTAATTTATCTTCTGTTATTTTTATTCCAATTATTCAACAAGATCAATTATTTGGCTGGCTGACATTTGATCAGCTAGGGGAGGAATTTGATTGTACAAAGGATGAATTAGCATTGCTTGAAGAAGTAGGGAAGCGCTTAGGGCTATTTTTATCACGTAAAGGGGAAAGGATAGAACAAGCTCCAGAGCTGCATTTAACTGAAAGAGAGTCGATGATTCTTGGCTTGCTTGCAGAAGGATATGATAATAAAAAAATTGCAGGGTTGCTGTTTTTAAGTGAGCATACAGTGAGGGATTATATAAGTAGCTTAATGACCAAGCTAAAAGCAAAAAATCGAACACAAGTTGTAGCGTCAGCCTTTCGCTTAGGTTTGTTAAGCTAGCATCCTTATAATAAAAATTATTCAAAATATAGTAATAAAAATAGTGGAATAGCGTAATGATGGAGGCGTTAATGGAATAAGTAATATAGTAGTAAAACAATCTTTACGAATATTACAAGTGATAGTGTATAAGCTTACATGATTGTAATGAAATTGAAAGCCAATGCGATAGAGTGTAATACATTATTTTGCGAGAATATGTATAGAAGCAAGAACAAGAAGCGGAGGCATACACAATGAATGAAAAATTAGAAGGCGTATATGAGGAATACAATCGTTATATTTATCACTTATGTTTAAAACTAACTCGCAATAATATAGAAGCTGAAGATTTAATGCAAGAAGTTTGGGTTAAGGTTGTGCGCTATGAAAACAGCGTTGCTGAAGTAGAGCATATTAAAGCTTGGCTAACAACGATAACAATGAATACATTTAGAGATCGCTACCGTAAAAAAGTACGTCGTAGCAAGTATATGATGAACCAACCTGAAACATTAGACGTACCGATTTTAGATTTGGTTCCCAATAATGATATTTCAACGGAAGAAAAAATTGAAAAAGATATTGTAACAAAGCTAGTGCAGGATAAAATGGGGCAATTGGATGCTATTTATCGTAAAACATTATGGTATTTCTACATAGACCAATATTCACTTGCTGAGATTTCTACGATTATGAAAGTTTCCATTGGTACTGTAAAATCCCGTTTATTCCGTGCAAAAGCTCGTTTAAAAGAAATGCTTATGTCTGATGAATCACTTGTGGAATCTGTGCTGCCAGCATAATGAAAGCAGATTGGTCGCACACCATAAATACTTAGACAGAGGTATTTGTTCGACGAATCTATCTACAAAAGCTGCATTCGCTAAAATTGCAATGCAGCTTTTTTATGTTGGTAAAAAAATAGAGAATACCCCTGAATAAACAAGGTGAATTTGAGCTTCATCATCTTGTCTATCAGAGGTATTTCGTGGTAGTAGGTAATTTTTAGCGGGACTGATTTGGATCAACATCCAGTAAGCATTTTGAAAAAATATTACGCAATGTTTGTAGCTCCTCTGCTGTGAGCATGCCAAACATATTGTTAATAATGGCATTTACCTGTTGACGAGATTCTTCTAAAATAGTTTCACCCTCAGGTGTAATGACTAATTGTGAAGCGCGTCGGTCTGTTGCGTGCTGTGTTTTTTCAATAAAGCCAGCATTAATAAGCTTTGTTGTTAACACTGTAACACCACCTGTTGTTACTTTTAGGCGTTCAGCAATAGCAGAAGGGCGTTTAGGGCCCTCCTGCGATAAGTAGTCTAAAATTAAAATATGGGATTTTGAAAAGCCGAGCACATTATGATTATTCCACTCGTTTGCCCACTTACGCTCTATTGATGAAACTACTTCAAACAATGAGGTAATGGCTTGTTGTTTTTCTTGATCCATAGAAGGTCATCTCCAAAACTGTTTTAACTTTCTTGTGCCAATCTTGTCATCGCATTTAACTCGTAAGCACGTACTTTACGTGGAATAAAACGACGGATGTCCATCTCATTGTACCCAACTTGAATACGTTTTTCATCTATTAAAATAGGGCTACGTAGCATTCTTGGGTGTTCTTGAATAATGGCAAATAGCTCTTGAATAGAAAGCTGGTCGATATCAATATTTAAGTTTTTAAAATCATTAGAGTTTGTTGCAATAATTTCATCTGTGCCATCTTCAGTCATGCTAAGAATTTCTTTAAATTCTGCAAGTGTAAGTGGCTGTGATGTAATACGTTTTTCTTTATAGTCAATGTTGTGATCTTTTAACCATTTAAGTGCTTTTCTGGATGAAGAACAGCTCGCTTGTGAGTAAATTGTAACTGTCATTCTTCATTCCTCGCTTTCTTTTTTAGATTCTATTTTATAAATATCTTATCAGTAAGTTAATTAGCTTATATACATATCTTACTAGTAAGATATAAATAAATCAATAGTTATTTGAAAAAAATTTAGTATAAGAAGTTATTTTTTTACTTACATTAACATATACGCAAAAAGCAGCAAAAAGTTTCGTTATTCCAGCTTACAATGATGTAAGTTTAAAAAAGCTAATAGAAATCTCAGGCTTGTCTTATTTATTAATCCACTGATTATAATATGTTTGCAAATGACTATTTATGCGTTATTGCGAGGAAAAAAGATGCTGTTAATAGAGGAAAGGAGATTTTTAGAAAAGTAGGGAGGTGATTTTTAATACGATTACGTACTTCATGTACGGATATTTATTATGCGAGAGTGCATCTCCATATTCTTGAGTTATTATTTAGAAATGCTGGGAAAGAGGTTGGAATGCTCCAAAAGACTGTTTAACTTTTCAATACAATAATAAAGGGGCTGTCCGAAAAGTATATATCTTTTCGGACAGCCCCAGCTTCTATATTAAAAATTCGCTAAAAATGCTTGCTCCCGCGGTAGTCACAATCAATTGTCACTATCCTCGCCGCAAAGGGGTCGTTTCAAAATGACTTTTCAAACGACCCCCTGTAGTGATAAATATTAACTTTGTTGCCCTGATGTGAACCAATCTTGAACATTCCAAACTTTTGTGACGAGTCCATCGTAAAACTCAGGCTCATGACTAACAAGTACAATTGTGCCTTTAAATTCTTTCATCGCACGCTTTAATTCATTTTTAGCATCGACATCTAAATGGTTTGTTGGTTCGTCAAAAAGCAGCCAGTTTGCTTCTTCCATCATTAATTTACATAAACGTACCTTTGCCTGCTCGCCACCGGATAATGAATTAAGCGGACGTGTAATATGGTCAGTTTTTAAGCCTGCACGCGCTAACGCTGCACGCACTTGCGCTTGTTCCATAGAAGGGAAGGCATTCCATACATCGTCAATCGGTGTAATTTTCTCCGCTTTTACCTCTTGTTCAAAGTACGAGGGGTGAAGGTAATCGCCTCGAATAACTTGTCCAGCAAGGGGATTAATTTTTCCAAGCATGGTTTTTAATAATGTTGATTTACCTACACCATTCATGCCAACAAGCGCAATCTTTTCTCCGCGCTCAATAGTAAAAGTAAGCGGGGGAAGCAATGGCTTGTCTTTATCATAACCAATTACTAAATTTTCAGCCTCTACAACGTAACGGCTCGTGGAACGAGCTTCTTTAAAGCTAAATTCTGGCTTTGCCGCTGTTTCTGGGCGATCAATACGCTCTAAACGATCAAGCTGCTTTGCGCGCGATTTTGCACGACCAGTCGTTGAGTAGCGCGCTTTATTTTTAGCAATAAAGTCCTCTTGCTTCTTAATAAATTCCTGCTGCTTTTCATAGGCTTCAATATGCTGACGCTTATTAATTTCAGCAAGCTCTAGGAATTTTTCATATGTTGCTGTATAGCGTGTTAATTTTGAAAACTCAAGCTGGAAAATAACATCCACTGTTTCATTCATAAATTCTGTATCATGTGAAATTAAAAGAAAGGCATATGGATAGTTTTTTAAATAATTTTTTAACCATGTAACATGCTCTTCATCAAGATAGTTTGTTGGCTCATCCAGCAGTAAAACTTTTGGTTTTTCCAATAACAGCTTTGCTAATAACACTTTTGTACGCTGTCCACCAGAAAGAGCAGCTACATCACGCTCTAAGCCAATCGCATCAAGACCAAGCCCACGTGCCACCTCTTCAATTTTCATATCTAATGAGTAAAAATCTCCTGCGTCCAATGCATCCTGCACCTCAGCCATTTGCTCTAGCAGTACCTCTAATTCTTCAGGTGTTGCTTCTGCCATTTTACCTGTAATTTCATTGAGCTCTTCTTCTTTTTTATATAAAGGTAGAAAGGCATCACGCAACACATCACGCATTGTTCGACCAGCAGTAAGTACCGTATGCTGATCTAAATAGCCATAATGCGTACCAGGAAGCCATTCTACCTTCCCTGTATCATGGATGGTTTGACCAGTAATAATGCCCATTAATGTTGATTTTCCAACGCCATTTGCCCCGACAAGTCCAATATGATCACCCTCTACTAAGCGAAACGATACATCTTTAAAAAGTGTACGATCACCAAAGGAATGACCTAAATTTTCAACTGTTAATATTGCCATGTATGTTCCTCCAACTGTCTTTCAGTTTACATTTTAAAGCTCTGCTAATTGTTTATTCAGCTCTGCTAGCTTAGCTTCCATATTTGCAAGGCGTTCTTCTGCTTTTGCTACCTGATCGTTATGCCCTGTAGATTCCAATTTTTCAATATCGCCTTGTAAATTAATATAGTCCATTTTTAACTCTCGAATTTGGTATTCAATATCGCTTTTTGTTGGCATAATCATTGCTCCCTTAGACAGAATATTTGTATAGCGAATGCGTGCAAAAGCGATGAAGGCTTTTATAACCTTCACCGCCTAGTTATCAAAATCAATCAATTCCTTATTATTTTGGCTTTCTTCATAAGGCTAAGAAAGCACAAAAAGTAAAAAATTCTTATATATTGTATCATATTCACCTTTGTAGTAGCACTAAGTAGAGGCGATATTGTGTCGGTCATATGCAAAATCTAGTAGCAATGCTTGCAGCGTTTCATTGTTATGACCGAGATTTAATTGTCTTTGCTTTTTAATTGCTCGTTCACTTCGAGCTTCATGTAAGAGCAATTCCATAACAGCATTTTGTATTTGTGATTGCTTCATTTTACGACCAAGCCCCAAATGAATAAAACCATTGTGCTCTCGTGGGAAGGCATGGAGTAGCTCTGCCTCAGATTGTGCAAGTGTAATACATGGCACACCATAGGAGGCAATTTTATATGGCGTATAATTGGCATTACAAATTATAATATCAGCTTTTGGTAATAGTTTAAGAAGTGCATTTTTATCGCGAAGAATAGCTGTATTGCGACGGCTTAGCACCATCATTTGCAAGTCATCTGTAACATGGCGATAGCTATCGTCAATCATCACTGTAATTTGTAGTGGAATTTGTAGCTGCGTTAAGTGTCGAAGTGTACGGTAGGTTAAATTATGCTCGTCCCCATCCTCAAAAGCAACAACTATATGTGGAGGGTCTTCAAGTGTTTTATGCTCAGGTATATTATTAAATTGCTGGTAAGCCTTTGGCAGTGCAAAAGCAAAGTTTCCGCCAATATAATGCGATGGCAAATAATCTTTTACTTCCTGATAGAGTGCTAGTAGTACGCAGTCACAAGCTTGACCACCCTCGCCAAAATCATCAAAATGAATAATTGTTTTACAATAAGGACGTAAATTTTGTACTTGCCATTCTTCTGAATTGCGTCCATCCCTTACAATTAAATCGGGCTGAATTTCTTTTATATGCTGGGGTAGCTCATTAAAATGATTAAATAAAATAGGGGATAATCCTTCATTAAGTAAAATTGGAATCCCATCATTTGAAGGGCTTTTAACAAATATCACAACTTTTTCATGCGTCAGTAACTTCGCTAATGTTGAAACCCGTTCAAAAGGATACAGCCCTTTGTCAATACAGCTTTCGATAATGAAAACAATTGTTTTTTTCGGTTCTATTGCTCGTGTTTCGTTTTGCAAATGTATCCCATCCTTTCCTCTGTCCTTTTAAATTATGGTGAAGAAAGGGCAAGTATGTGTAAAATTTAGCATTTGATAAAAGATACTATATAAAAATTCTCTAGTCATCTGGGTGCAATCATAAGCTTTTGAAGTATAAAAAATGGTCGATATATAGTGTAGAGTAGGAAATACATATAGATTATTAAACAAAAGGAGGGATGGAAGTGGGTATGCGTGCAGCAATTGTTGTTGGGGCAACTGGTTTAACAGGCACGGCTCTTGTTGAGCAATTATGTGAAAATGATGAATATGTATCTGTAACAGCTATTGTACGAACGAAACCAGCTTTTACGCATCCGAAGCTAGAAGTGAAAATTCGAGATTTTGAGCGATTGGAAGAACAGGATATTGAATTTGCCCATGAATTATATTGCTGTTTAGGTACAACCATCAAAAAAGCTGGTTCTCGCGAGATATTTGAAAAGGTCGATTTTGAATATCCATTAGCGATTGCTTCTTTAGCAAAAAAGCGAGGCATTCCTCATTTTCTTGTGATTACCTCAATGGGAGCAAATGAACATTCACCTTTCTACTATAATCGAGTGAAGGGCAAGCTTGAGCAAGATTTAATTGAACTAGGTTTACAACGGCTGTCGATTATTCGTCCATCACTGTTAGTAGGGCAGCGTCAGGAATTTCGTTTAGGGGAAAAGGTGGGAGAGAAAATATTAAAGCTTGCCAAGCCTTTCTTAGTAGGGCCTTTTAAAGCTGCTAGAGCTATTGAAGCCTCACAGGTAGCCAAGGCAATGATTGTTATTGCGTTATATGGAAAACACCAGCCTGTGACAATTTATAAATCACCTGAATTGACGGCATTAGATTATCCTGAAATACCAGAAGAAGATACTTCAAGGGAAACATTATTTAATTGGGATAAGCACAAGCTAGCGGATACAGTTGTAGATAAGGAAGTTCATTTTCACCGTCAGGATCAGGAACAAAAATAATATGGCAGCTTTTTGAGCATTCCGTCTAAAGGCTGAATTTCTTCCTTTCATCACGACAATTCTTTTCGGGCAAGTTGTCATTTGTTACAATATTATTGTAGAAGATGAATGTGGAGGCAAAGTAAAGATGAAAATTTTACTCGTGGACGGCACTATGTTTGGTCGTAAAACTGGTGTTATTTTAGAGCAAGTGGAGCAATATATTAAAGAATTAGATGCTAGTTTCGAATTAGAAATGATGCATTTTAGTCAATATAAGCATCAAATTGTTGATGGTTCACCATTAAATGATGATATGAAGAAAATGATTCAACAATTTGAGGAAGCGGACGCATATATTATCGCAACACCCATTTTCCAGGCATCTATCCCTGGCGTGTTAAAGAATGCCTTTGATTTCTTGCATCCTAAAACAATGCGCTATAAGCCAGTATCAATTGTGGCGAATGGTGGCACATACCAGCATCACCTTGTAGTAGAAAATCAGCTAAAGCCTATTTTAGACTATTTCCGTGCCCTTGTAACACCAAACTATGTGTACACACATACATCGCATTTTGATGCAGACAATAATATTATAGACGAAGACGTTCATAATCGTTTACGTGAATTAGCACGTGTTTTTGTGCAATATTGTAAAATGAGCAAAAATCTACCGAAGGAAACAATTGACCAGCATTAATATGAATTTTACGCCCCTGTACAGTGGTAGGAAATCACTGTACAGGGGTTTTTTCATTATAAGTATTTTTTTAAAATATGATAAAATAAAACTTTAGTGATATGGAAGGGAGGGCTGCTCATTGCAGGACATTGCTTTACTAGAAAAGCAACGCTGTAGCCTTATTTTGACCAATAAGGCAAAGGAAGCAGTAGAGGAATGCTCAGCAAATGAGCATGCCTTTTTTACGTTACAAAACGCTTTTACAGTTTATATTGAAAAAAGAAAAGCTAAAACAGCGGGTGAAATATTTTTATCTATTTATTTTAATGCTGAGGATAATAAAAAGCTACATGAGGTTCTTGCAGGGAAAACTGTGATTATGGATTGTGTCCTCAAGGTTGAGGGATTGTTAGCAACAAATATTCGCTTTGTTCATATGCGTGGTCCTATTCATACCAATCGCCGCCTAGCAGCCGCAATGCAATTTATCACAAGACCGAATAACGGAGCAGGTATTCCGCTTGAGCTGCATACGAAAATAAGACAATTACCAATCGCAGAGGAACGTACAGAGTATGTAAAAAAACGGATAGCGAGCTGGGAAGGCTATTTAAAAATCCAAGAACGAGATGCTACGATAGATGATATTCATACAGAATTTAAACAAAGCTATTTCAATGAAGACTTTACACGCTTAACGATTGTTTGTCCCTACATAAAAAGCAAGGAATGGAAGCAGCTAGAAGGGCTAAGTGTCAGCATTCAAGGCGTACGCGGTGAGATTGGACAGGTTTTAAAGGCTACTGCTAGTAAGCAAACGGTAGAAATTGATTTAAAGCCCTTTATACAGGATTTGGCACGCAAGGATCAGCTCAATCTTCGTTCAAAGCAAGTAAGCTTTAGTAATTTTGCCACGCTGAGTCAAATTAGAAGGTTGCGCAATGGCTTTACAAAGCTGGAGAAGGGCGAGGCAGTAAACCCTCATTTAGAAACAATTTTATTTGAAAAACGCCCAACTGTTCGAGCATCTAAGCTTCGACAAGATATTGAGTTTCACAATAATTTAAACGAATATCAGCGTCGAGCGGTTTTAGGGGCATTATCTGTTGAGGATTTATATGTGATACAAGGTCCACCGGGTACAGGGAAAACAACGGTGATTTCAGAAATTTGTCAGCAAAATGTAAAGGCTGGCTTAAAAACACTCGTTGCCTCGCAATCCAACTTAGCGGTGGATAATGCATTAGGGCGATTATTATCCAATCAGGACATCCGAATTTTGCGCTACGGTAGAACAGAAAGTATTGAAGAGGAAGGTAAAAAATTTATCGAGGAAAATGTGGCTTTGCATTGGCGTGAGCAAACACTTACTGCCATTGAAGAGGCAATTGCAACATTTCCTGAGCGTGAGCAGGAGCTAAAGGGAAATCTATTAAAAGCACAAGATGAGCTAGCAAAATTGGAGCAGTGGCTAGAGGAGCTAACAAAGGAAATTGCCGCAAAAGAGCAGGCAGCTATCGAAGAGCCTATTGTACAGCAAGAAATTCAAACATTGAAAAAGGAATTAAAGGCTGCTAAAGCGGAGCAGCAAACATACGAGGCACAAAAAGAGCATTATGATAAACAGCTTGCACAAATTGAGCCTATTGTACAGCGACTTACACAAACACTTGCTGACAATCCTTCTTTAGAGGAGCTACAGCAGACCATTCAGGAAACAATACAAAAAATCGAACAACTAAAAGCAGCTATTCAATATAAGGAATTGCAAGAGCAAAAGCAGCAGCTAACAGAGCAATTTCAAGAGATACAGCTTAAATATGATACGGAAAGCCAACGTTTAGCTACAATGAAGGAAGCGCAAAAGTATATTCAAACATTAACAGCCTTTGAACGTATTCAGCGATTTTTACAGCACTATCAAATTCGACCTAGCCATGTACTGTCACAGCAAATTAGTCGCTTACAGCATTTAGAGGATGCAAAGGATTTAGCAGCTTGGTCTACTATTAATACACGCCTACAAAAAGCTATTGCAAAGCTGGAAGGATTGGTAACAGAGGAAGTAAAGGAGCGGGCTTTTGCTAAAAGCAGGCTACAGCCAATACAGTCATTTTCTTTGCAAAACCTTACGGGTGTTTTTGCACAGCTGAACAAGGCATTTCAAGAGGGGCAATCGCCAATGGCAGAGGAGCTAGAAAGCTACCTGCTTGGGCTCTATATGCGCCGTGATTTTGTGTGGCAAAAAGGGGTAGCATTGCAGCAACAGCAGGCACATAAAGACCAAGAGTTTGAGCTGTTTCGTAAAAATATGGCAAGCTTTATTCATCAGGAATGCGCCATCACAAGCTTTGATGTCCAAAGCTTACAGCGTCAATTGCAGCCATTTTTACAGCATACAGAGCGACTAAAGCAGTTAGCAAGCACCTTCCAGCTGGAAGAGGAGCCAGAAGAATCCGCTGAGTATTTAAAAATAGTAATAGCACAGAAGCAAGAATCACTACAGCAAGTACAGCAGCAGCTTGAGGGGGTAGAGCAAGCAAAAGCGCAATTAGTTCCAAAGCAGGCAGCTCTTCAGACTGTGCAAACAAGCTTGCAGGAGGTTGAGCAGCAGTTAACAGCAATAGAAGCACGCATTAAAGATATTAATATTGCTGGACTGAAAAAGGAAAAGCAATTAACAGCCTATACAAAGCTTTTACAATCAACGCCAGAACGCACGGCTGAGGAGGTTGTGGAAGCGATTAAAGCGGCTAACCAAACTATTGAAGAGTTGCAGCGTAAGGAACAACAGCTACCACTTCGCCAAAAATTACAGGAGCAATGGCGTGATAAGCTACAAAGTGCTACAGAATATGATTTAGATGAAATTAGAAAACTATATGTGCGCCATGCGAATGTGATTGGTACAACATGTGTAGCCTCTGCAAGCAAGGAGTTTATGGAAAATTATCCTACCTTTGATGTAGTGATTATTGATGAGGTATCAAAGGCAACACCACCAGAGCTATTATTGCCGATGCTTAAAGGGAAAAAGGTTATTTTAGTAGGTGATCATCATCAGCTACCGCCATTGCTTGGAGATGATACATTGGAGGAAACATTAAAGGCGATGCTGGAGGAAAATCCGAATTTTGAAGGTGCACAGGAATTAAAAAATCTATTGCGCGAGTCATTATTTGAGCGCCTATTTAATAATTTGCCGTCAACACATAAGCAAATGCTTGCATTACAATACCGTATGCATGAGAAAATTATGCAAAGCATTACACCATTTTATGCAAAAGAGGAAAATGGCTTGCAGTGTGGCTTACCAGATTCAGATGCAGCGCGAGATCATGGCTTAGAGAGTCAATTTGTCAAGCGTGATGACCATTTATTATGGATTGATATTCCAACTGAAAAGCCTTATTTAGAGGAGCAGGTAAAGGGTGGAACGAGTCGCTATAATAAAGGTGAATTACAAACAATTCGTCATATTTTGCTGGACTTAAATGATGCTGTTAAGGCAGCAAAAGAGGCAGGTCGTATACCACAGGATGCCCAAAAAAGCATTGGTGTCATTAGCTTTTATGGTGAGCAGGTGAAGAGAATCAATCGTCTGCTACAGCAGGAGTTACAGCTACCGCATTTACAATTTAGAACAGGCACTGTCGATAAATTCCAGGGTATGGAAATGGACATTATACTAGTAAGTATGGTTCGTAATACAGCAAAAGGCGGAGATATTGGCTTTGCGAGAGATTATCGCCGCTTAAATGTTGCATTATCTCGTGCGCGTGAGCTACTATTGCTAATTGGCAGTGCGGATATGTTTGCTAAACGCGCAAAGCATCAGGAAACAAGAGAAATGTATACAACATTATTAAAGACAGTGAAATCCTACAATGGCTTGCGTAATCATAAAGGGTTGGTGATGTAGATTGTCCAAATTACAGCAACGACTAATGCGAGAGCTTCAACAAAATCGAGCTATTAAGATTCTAAAAATGGATGAATGGTGTATTCCTATTCGAACGGTTGAAGTAACCTATAAGCCTGTGCGCCGATCAACAATGGATGTTTTAATGACAATGCTGCTGCTGAGTATTAAGGAAGCTAATTTTAAAAATGCACAGGAATTAAGTGAGCTATTGCTAGTAGACCCGCTATTTATCGAGGATTTAGTAGCTTTAATGAGTCGAGTCAACCTAATGAAAAGTGAAGACGATATTTTTACATTAACTGATAAAGGGCAGCAGCAGCTAGAGCAGGGCATTTTTGAGGAGGAGCTGGATATTGAAACAGCTACTCTCTATTTTAGTCCCTGCCATCAATTGTTTCTTCCTATTGAAGCAGATAGTATCGAAGAATATGATGACCTGCCAAAGCTCTATCGTTACGTTGATAAAGAGGCTGAGCAGCAAGAGCAGTTTGAAGAATCGTTGCTGATTACAGCATTACAGCATGAAAACGAAGAGGAGGCAGGCACTTCTCAAAAAATTATTACTATGATTGAGCAGGTAGAGGCGAAGCAAATTAATGATAGCCCATGTTTAGAGTTTGTGCTTTATAATAAGGAGCAGGATATGGTCTTTGTGCGTGTGTGGAATACTTTATGGAATCAATGGGATAAACAGCTTGAGCAGCAGCTAACGGAAAAAGAGCAGTTACAATGGCGGGAGCAGTATTTATAAGATTAGGCGATAATCGGCTGTTATGGCTATGGCACATTAATAAATAGCACATGAATAGCTTGACCAATTGAGATAGAAACAACGACCACAATTGTCATAAAAATAACATTGCGTGGTCTAAAATTTTTCGCTTCCATCAAAAACCCCCCTTAAACCAATTTATTAATTCAAGGTATGTAAAAAGGGCGTCTCTGATGATTGTTGAGACACCCTTTTTCTTATTCATCAAATTTTAACCCTTTTAATGCCTCTGCAAGTGCATTGTTGACAGGCTCTTCATTTTTTTGCTGCTTTAAATATTTTTGTACGGAGCGTTTATCGACCTTGCCGCCGCCTTCTTTTTTGCGTCTTGCTTCAAAGGCTGATAGTTTTTCACGATAGCCGCATTTGCATACAAAAATTTGACCATCACCTTCACCACGAAGCTCCAGTTTCTTTTTGCATTGTGGGCAACGTGCGTTTGTTGTACGGGAAACATTTTTACGGTGACCACATTCACGATCTTGGCATACAAGCATTTTACCCTTTTTGCCGTTGACCTCAAGCATTGGTTTCCCACAATCAGGACAGGATTTAGTAGAAATATTGTCGTGCTTATATTTTTTGTCACTTGCCTTAATCTCTGACACAATTTCCTTCGTATAATTTTTCATTTCACTAATAAAGACATCCTTTTTTAGCTGCCCTTTTGCAATAAGCTCAAGCTTCTGCTCCCATTCTGCTGTAAGAGCAGGGGATTTTAACTCCTCTGGCACTAAATCCAATAATTGACGTCCTTTAGAAGTAATATAAATATCCTTGCCACCACGTTTTTCAATTAAGAAGGAATTAAAAAGCTTATCAATAATATCTGCACGCGTTGCAACTGTCCCAAGACCGCCAGTAGATTTTAATGTGTCGGCTAGTTTTTTGTCATTTGTCACCATGTATTTTGTTGGATTTTCCATTGCTGATAATAATGTTGCCTCATTAAAACGAGCAGGTGGCTTTGTTTGACCAGATGTTTGTGCAAGTAGCTTTATCTTTAACGTATCTCCTTTATCAATACGAGGAAGTAGCTGTTCCTTGACATCATCTGCTGTATCCTCATCCTCAAAGCGATTTTCATAAACTTCCTTCCAGCCTGCCGATAAAATCGTTTTGCCACGAGCAATAAAGCTTTCATCGCCAATTTTTGCACGTAGTGTTAGTTGTTCATATTCAAAAGCAGGCAGTAGAACAGCTAAGAAACGCTTTACAACAAGATCATAAATTTTACGTTCCTTATCTGAGAAGGCTGAAAGATTCACATAGCCTTCTGTTGGAATGAATAGGAATAGGTAACTTTCCACTTCGGCATTATCCGTTAAGTGTACTTGTTTTCCCCTCCTCCGCACCGTACGTGAGAGTTTCCCCTCATACGGCGTTCCATCAAATAGTCAGTAGATTAATCGGTTCAAGATTACAATGTTTTCGAAGTTTATTTAGCTTGTTTAGGGCTTTTTTATCTTCAATGATATTTTGGTATTTCTCAATCGTTTCATTTGTTGTTGCGTGTATTAATTTGTGCACCAATTTATGGACAATTCGTAGGTTTTTATATTCATCTGTACCACCTTGATTTCGGGGGAGTACATGATGACAGTGTAGTTCTTCTATGGTTAATTGCTTTCCTGTTACTTCACATTTCATTTGTGACATGGAAGCTCTTGAAACACGGTTATCATTGTATTCAGCACTTTCATACGGATTATACATCTTTGCCAATTGGATAATGTCATCTCTTGTTTGACTTGTTAGGCTTTTCGAAGATTTTATTCGACCTTCTTGTGTATAATCACAGACATCTTGACTAAAGTTCATAACTTTTTTATGCTGAACGTAATGAATTGGGTAGATACATACATTGTGAATCTTCCATGTTTTTGATTCAGATTTCCCATAGAATTTCTTATATAACGGTGACATGTCGGTGTCACTTGGTTTTAAGAATTTTCCTACTTGCCTTAACTTATTGTGCATATATGGTTTCAGTGAGAAAGCCAATTTCGCAAAATCTATATTGCAGTAGGTGGCACAGCTATAATATTCATGCCATCCTAAAATCATGCTGTTGAGCTTTGTTACGTGGGATGATTGAATGTTATCGGGGATAATTTTGACTTGCTCTTTTATCTCCTTTTTCATTCTTTCAAGTGCTTTGTCTGATATATGTGATTGTGCCACATACCCTCCAAATGTTTTTCCCTTTTTCACAGCTTTAATTTTTACCCCTAAAAAGTCAGAGTAGTTTTTCCGCAAATTGATAATTTTTGATTTTTCCTCACTAATATCTAATTTCAAGCGAATCTTTAGCCAGTCTTTAACCGCACATAATATTCTTTTCGCACTTTGATAATCTCTACACATAATTTTAAAATCGTCTGCGTATCTCACAATATACATTTGTTTTAAGTTTGTTTTCTTTTGTTGATTGTATTGACTTTGATACGTTTTATATTGCTTTTGTGTTGTGAACGTTTCCCATTGTGAAGAAATCCACCAATCTAATTCGTTTAACACGATATTAGATAGTAAAGGGGAAAGAATTCCTCCTTGTGGTGTTCCTTTGTTTGGAATGCCTTCTCCTTGAATCGGAGCTTTTAACATAGCTTTAATGATGCTAATTAATTTTCTATCCTTTATTCCTAACGCGTACATTTGTTTAATAAGCTTTGTGTGATTTACGTTATCGAAAAAGCCCTTAATATCAATATCAACTGTATAGTAAAACTTCCCGATATTAAGGGCGTGTTTTGCCATTAGCTTTCGGAATGTAAACTCGTCGAACAGTGTCTGGTGTATAAAACTTTAGTTTTTCTTGCACTGCTTCAATATACGATTCCAATGATTGACCTTTAATATCTTTAATTGTGAGTTTATCTGTGCCAGCAGTTTGACTGCCTGTGTTACTTTTAATTGTGCGAAAGGCTAAGCGAATATTATTTTCACTCGAAATAATACGCATTAAATTTTGAAACGACTCATTGTTTTGTGACCGTTTGTATAAGTCATCAAATAGTTTTGTCATATCATAATAGTCATTGTATCTATACTTGTTCGTCACTCTGTTGGGACAACTCCTTTGCAGAAAATTGTTTTCCCTTTCTTACTCGAAAAACAGAGTTAGTTTTGAATCTATTAATCCATTCTTATTTGACTCGTGCCTATCCCTCCACTACTTATTATCGTAGTTTCATCGGTACTGTGGCACTACTTTCACCAAGATAAAGTAGCTTATTATACCCGAAGGATTTTCGTCTACAACTGTCCTCGACTATGAGTTTCTGTAAAACAGATACAGTTCTTGGCTTCCCACGTTCCAAAGATTCCCGTTCACGTAATACTTAGGTGCTTCCTTTGAGCCTGTTAGCTTGATACCGTCTGTCGCTCGGTATAGAGTTTTTCATAACGCCAAATTTTACTCAGCTCCACTAACTTACCACTATTGGTAATACCTTATCATCACAGATAAGATAACCACCTATAGACTCGTACATTCAGAAGTTCGTCAGTACATGTGTACATTCTCACCGTATATTACAACCACCCGACTACTCTAAGTGACAGTTCTTTATTCCTGTTCACTTTCGCCGACTTCACCCCGCTTTAAACAGTTCCATAATAGTCTGCTTCCCTGCTTAGGGGAGTATTAGTGTGAGGGTTTCAGCACAGCATGACGGCTTTCATTCCCCTCAAGGATTCTTCAGTTTTCTAATAAATCTTCCCAACCAATATTTCTATTGGAATTTCAGATTAACGTGTCGCACTGGCATGATGATCTGACACTTTGCTATCATCAACAAATGCTTTTGTTGCTTTGATTGGCTTTGTCAGCAGTTTATTGGCGATGGAACGGTACTCACCAATGCCACATGCCTTTAAGCGTTCAGGTATTGTAGCAACAATATCCTGAGAAATAAAGCGAGAATCTGTACGAGGGTATGTTAATACTTTATGTTGCTCATACAGCTTTTGCATAATATTTAATGTTTCCTTTGCGGAATAGCCGAAGATTTTATTGGCATCACGCTGTAATTCTGTTAAATCGTATAGACTAGGCGCAAATGATTTTTTTGGCTTCTTTTCAATATCTGTTACGACTGCATTACTATTTCCTAGCTTTTTCACTAGTATGTCGATTTTTTCCTTATCAAAGCTGCGACTATTGCCTTTTTGATCTTGCCAAGTAAGCTTTAAATTGTCTGCTGTTTGTGCCTCAATACCATAATAAGTTTGTGCCTTAAAGTTTTTAATTTCATCTTCACGTGCAGCAATTATCGCTACTGTCGGTGTTTGGACACGTCCACAATTCAACTGTGCGTTAAAGCGGGTAGTTAAAGCACGAGTAGCATTAAGCCCGATATACCAATCTGCCTCAGAACGAGCAACGGCAGAAGCATATAAATTATTGTAGGCTTGCCCAGGCTTTAAATTAGCAAAGCCATCTTTAATCGCCTTATCTGTAACAGAGGAAATCCATAAACGTTTAATTGGTTTTTTAACATTTACTTTATCAATAATCCAGCGTGCTACTAATTCGCCCTCACGCCCAGCATCTGTAGCAATAATAATTTCACCTACATCTTTACGAATAAGCTGGCTTTTGACCGCATTAAATTGTTTACCTGTTTGTTTAATAACGGTTAGCTTTAAACGCTCTGGCAGCATTGGTAGGTCCTCTAGGTTCCACGTTTTATATTTCACATCATAACTTTCAGGGTCAGCTAGTGTGACAAGATGTCCAAGCGCCCAAGTAACAATATATTGATCTCCCTCAAGGAAGCCATTTCCCTTTTTATGACACTTCAGCACACGCGCAATATCACGTGCAACGGAAGGTTTTTCAGCAATTACTACACTTTTTGCCATTGTTAACACCCTTTCATTATTCCATGATTTTAAATATAGCATAGGTTGAGAGCGTTAGCAGTTGAAGTGCCATGAAAAATAACAGGAAAGCAAATTGTCATAAAGAAAAGATGTTTATCATATTGTATAGATGTGTTTGTCAGAAATTTAAATCTCCTTTATGTTGCATATATGCTCGGAAATTTATAAAAAATCTACATTGCTGCTAGACATGAAATTTTGTGAATGCTATATTTAGATTGTCATAGTATTTTTATAATTTGGAAAAATCTATTTTCTTAATTATAAGGAGTGATACAGTTAGATAAAGGATGACAAGTGCCTATGGAAAAGAAAACGTTAAAGCAAAGAATTGTAGACGCTTCAGTTGAGCTGTTTCAGCAGGATGGCTATCACAATGTAACGGTTGATCGTATTGTGGAGCATATTGGAGCATCAAAGGGTGGATTTTATCATAATTTTAAGTCGAAAGATGAGCTGTTATATGAAATTCATGATGTCTTTATTTCATATGTTATTTTGCAATCACAGAATGCATATGACAAGTACGATACACCAATTACACGTTTGTGTGCCATGCTGCAGACATTGACTCAAGTATTTGATATGTATCAAGCACATATTACGATTTTTTATGAGGAAAGTCGTTTTTTATCTGAGGATTATAGTGACATCATTCATAAGAAACGGGATGAATATCGTGATATTTTACAAAAAGTGATTGCAGAGGGCCAAGAAGCAAAGGTTTTTCGTACGGAGCTGCCTTGTACAATTGTTACGATGGCAATTGTTGGGATGATTAACTGGACGTATAAATGGTTTAAGCAATCAGGACCATTAACAATGGAGCAAATAACAGAGGTTTTTACGGATATGGTATTACGTGCGATTGTAACGGAACAAGCAATCGAGGAAGCAAGGCAATTTATGATAAAGGGGTAGCCAGTAGGAAACACTGGTTTTATTATTTATTTCAACAAACCGACTGGTCGGTATTGTCTAAAGCAATAATCAATGCTACGAAATCTACTATGGCAAATTTAACATTCACTAGGGGGACTGGGCATGAATTTTGAATTAACAAAAGAGCAAGCGATGATTCGTGATATGGTACGTGATTTTGCTGAAAATGAGATTAAACCGTATGCTCGTGAGGTTGATGAAACATCAACAATGAGAATAGAGAGCTTTAAAAAAATGGCGAAACTAGGCTTATTGGGTATTCCGTTTCCTGAGGAGTATGGTGGCTCAGGCGGTGATACGGTGTCCTATGCTTTAGCTGTTGAAGAAATTGGACGTGCATGCGGAGGCACAGGGCTAAGCTATGCAGCAGCAGTTAGCTTAGGTGCTTCACCAATTTATAACTTTGGCACAGAGGAACAAAAGCAGGAATGGCTTGTTCCATTAGCAAAGGGAGAAACGTTAGGAGCATTTGGTTTAACAGAGCCTAATGCAGGTTCAGATGCTGGTGGTACACGTACTACAGCAGTAATTGATGGGGATGACTATGTTATCAATGGAGAAAAATGCTGGATTACGAATGCAGGCTATGCTCGCCAAGTAATTGTTACCGCAGTAACGGGTAAACGTGAGAATGGTAAAAAAATTATTTCTTCTATTATTGTGCCAACGAATACACCAGGCATAACGATTAATTGTAACTATGACAAAATGGGTGTCCGCGGTTCCAATACATGTGAGATTATTTTGCAAAATGTTCGTGTACCAAGAGCCAACCTTTTAGGGGATGAAAAACGAGGCTTTAGCCAATTTTTAAGCACACTTGATGGTGGTCGTATTTCTATCGCAGCACTATCTGTTGGTATTGCACAGGCAGCTTATGAGAAGGCATTGAGATTTGCGAAAGAGCGTGAACAATTTGGTGCACCTATTTCAAAGTTACAGGCGATCCAATTCAAGCTAGCAGATATGGCGATGGAAATTGAGCTTGCCCGCACATTAGTACATAAGGCGGCATGGCTGAAGGATCAAAAGAAACCATTTGGTAAGGAAGCGGCTATGGCAAAGCTGTACGCTTCTGAAATGGGCTTCCGTACATGTAACCAAGCTATTCAAATTCATGGTGGCTCTGGTTATATGAAAGAATACGATGTAGAACGTCATTTGCGTGATATTAAGTTAATGGAAATCGGTGAAGGAACATCTGAAATTCAACGTCTTGTTATTTCTCGTCTAATTGGTTGTTAATCATAGCAAAGAGCATGAATAAGGAGGATTTTCATGGCAGAACTTGTGTATCAAACAATTGGTCAATTGCTAGAGGAGCAAGCTAAAAAGTATCCGCACAATGAGGCTTTAGTTTATGCAGATAGAGATGTTCGTATGACATATGAGCAGCTGAACCAGCAAGCTCGTTTAGTAGCGCGAGGCTTAATGGCACTAGGTATTGAAAAAGGAGAGCATATCGCGGTATGGACAACGAATGTTCCTGAGTGGGTGCAGCTTCAATTTGGTACAGGTAAAATGGGTGCGCCAATCGTTACCGTTAATACAAATTATCGTGCAAGTGAACTAGAGTATTTATTAAAGCAATCCGATGCAACAACGATTTTTTTAATTGAAAATTATCGAGACCATTCCTTTATCAATACACTGCAAGAGTTATGTCCAGAGCTTGAATATTGTGAACCAGGTCATTTGCAATCAGAGCGACTACCCCTATTAAAAAATGTAATTTTAATCGGTGAAACAAAGTATCCAGGCATGCTTAATTGGTCAGATGTCTTAGCTGCTGCTGAGCAAGTAACAGAAGAACAATTAGCAGAAAGAGAGCAAATCCTTCATTATGATGATGTCATTAATATTCAATATACATCAGGTACAACAGGCTTTCCAAAGGGTGTGATGCTGACGCATTATAACTTAGTAAATAATGCGATTAATATTGCAGAATGTATGCATTTAACCACACAAGATCGTTTATGTATTCCTGTTCCATTTTTTCACTGCTTCGGATGTGTTATTGGCACATTAGCCATTACAACAAGTGGTGGAACAATGGTGCCAGTGCAGGAGTTTTCACCTGAAGAGGTGCTCAGAACGGTTCAGCAAGAGCGATGTACAGCATTACATGGTGTGCCAACAATGTTTATTAGTGAACTGAATTTACCAAACTTTGAAGCTTTTGATCTTTCCACATTGCGTACAGGGGTCATGGCAGGCTCTAACTGTCCGATTGAGGTAATGAAAGCTGTTATTGAGAAAATGGGCATGAAGGATATTACAATTTGCTATGGTCAAACAGAGGCATCACCAGTTATTACACAAACGAGAACAGATGACCCGCTAACATTAAAGGTAGAAACAGTTGGTAGAGCATTGCCAAATCTAGAGGTGAAAATTGTTGTGCCTGGTACAACAGAGGAAGCACCACCAAACGAGCAGGGAGAGCTATGCACAAGAGGCTATCATGTAATGAAGGGCTATTATAAAAATCCAGAGGAAACAGCTCTTGCTATTGATCAAGATGGCTGGCTGCATACAGGGGATTTAGCAACAATGGATGAAGCAGGCTATGTTCGTGTTACAGGTCGTTTGAAAGATATGATTATTCGTGGTGGTGAAAATTTGTATCCACGAGAAATTGAGGAGTTTCTTTATACACACCCAAAAATAGCAGACGTGCAAGTTGCTGGTGTGCCTGATCCTGTTTATGGAGAGGAAGCGGCAGCTTGGATTATTTTAAAGAAGGGCGAGCAGGCAACAGAGCAAGAAATTCGAGATTTTTGCCAAGGCAAAATTTCAAGACATAAAATTCCACGATATATTTTCTTTATCGATCAGTATCCAATGACTGCATCAGGAAAGGTGCAAAAATATAAATTACGAGAAGATTTTGTAATGACCGTTAAATAGGGGGGGCAATGGTGATGTTCAACAAGGTATTAATTGCAAATCGTGGAGAAATTGCTAGACGTGTAATCAGAACATGCAAGCGCCTCGATATTCAAACGGTTGCAATCTATTCAGAGGCAGATGCTGAAAGCTTACATGTAAAGGATGCAGATGAGGCGTACTGTGTAGGGAAGCCTCCTGTTGCACAAAGCTACTTAAATATTGATCGTATTCTTGAAATTGCACAAGAGAGTGGCGCAGAGGCTATCCATCCTGGCTATGGCTTATTATCGGAGAACGCAGACTTTGCGAGGCGTTGTACAGAGGCAGGCTTCGTATTTATCGGACCGAATGCCGATGTAATAGCCTCGATGGGCAGTAAATTAGAAGCACGTAAAACAATGAAAGCTGCTGGTGTGCCTATTGTTGAGGGTGTGGAAGCACCTGTGAAAGATATAGTAGAAGCGACTGAAATTGCTGAGCGTCTAGGGTATCCAATTATGTTAAAAGCCTCTGCAGGCGGTGGTGGTATTGGGATGCAGCTTGTTGAAAATGCAGAGGAGCTTGCGAAAGCATTTGAGGGCAATCAAAAACGTGCACAGTCATTTTTCGGTGATGGCACAATGTATATGGAGCGCTTTATTGCCAATCCACATCATGTCGAGGTACAAATTATCGCAGATCACCAAGGAAATGTAGTGCCGTTATTTGAGCGTGAATGCTCTATTCAACGCAGAAATCAAAAGGTAGTAGAAGAAGCACCGTCACCGTTTATTTCACAGGAAACAAGAGAAAAAATGCTAGAAGCCTCCGTCAAGGCAGCGAAGCATATTGGCTATATTAATGCTGGCACAATCGAATATTTAGTAGATGAACAGCAAAACTTTTATTTCTTAGAAATGAATACAAGGCTGCAGGTGGAGCATCCAGTGACAGAGGAGATTACGAAGCTCGATTTAGTAGAGGAGCAATTAAAAATAGCCGCAAAACAGACTCTTACATTTACAAGAGAAAGCATTACTAAAGAAGGGCATGCAATAGAGGTACGGATATATGCTGAAAATCCCTCTACGTTTTTCCCATCTCCAGGTACGATTACGGCTCTTGAATTACCAGCAGGTGAAGGTGTTCGCCATGAATGTGGTGTAGAGGCAGGCTCAGTTGTAACACCGTTCTATGACCCAATGATTAGTAAATTGGTTGTGTGGGGAGAAACAAGGGCTATTGCTTGTGAAAGACTGATTCAAGCATTGCAAGCCTATAAAATAGAGGGCATTCAAACAAATATTCCAATGCTATTGAAAACTGTTACACATGAACAGTTTTTACAAGGCAATACAACAACTAAATTTGTGGAGCAGTATTATTTACCACAATTAACAGAAACAAAGTAAATATTAAATAGTAGGAGTGAATGATTATGGCAACAGTAAAAGCAAGCATGGCAGGGACAGTATGGAAAATCGTTGTAGCAGAGGGCGAGCAGGTGACAGCGGGGCAAGATGTAGTTATTTTAGAGTCAATGAAAATGGAAATTCCTATTGCGGCGGAAGAGGATGGCGTAGTGACAAAAATTATTGCCAATGAAGGGGACTTTATTAACGTCGATGACGATATTTTAGAAATTGAATAAGAGGAGGCTTCTTTATGCAGCTACCTAAGCATGTCACAATTAAAGAGGTAGGTCCCCGTGATGGCTTGCAAAATGAACAAGCGCATATTCCAACAGCAGATAAAGTACAGCTAGTCAATTTATTAAGTGAAACAGGCTTACAGTATATTGAGGTAACTTCATTTGTGCATCCGAAGTGGATTCCGCAATTGGCAGATGCTATGGAGGTGCTGCAAGCCATTAAAAGAAACAAGGATATTACCTATGCAGCGCTTGTGCCGAATATGCATGGCTTGGAACGTGCACTGCAGGCTGAAGTAGATGAAGTAAGCATTTTTATGTCCGCGAGTGAAAGCCATAACAAAAGTAATATTAATAAAACAATTGACGAAACATTTCCTATTTTAGAGGAAGTAGTAGTAGGGGCAAAGGCTGCAAAGAAAACAGTTCGTGGTTATATCTCAACAGTAATCGGCTGTCCTTATGATGGCTATATCCATCCTGATAAAGTGCTACGTGTAGCTGATCGATTATTAGAGATGGGTGTGACGGAAATCTCCCTTGGCGATACAATTGGCGTTGGCGTTCCAACTCAAGTCGAGTTTCTTTTAGAGGAGCTATTAAAAAGATATACTGCTGAACACTTTGCCATGCATTTTCACGATACACGCGGGACAGCACTCGCTAATATGATGAAATCTTTAGAGATGGGTGTTACCAAATTCGATAGTGCCCTTGGTGGCTTAGGAGGCTGCCCATATGCAAAGGGGGCATCGGGCAATGTAGCCACTGAGGATGTCTTATATTTATTTGATGAAATGGGCATTGAAACAGGCATAGACCGCCAGAAAGTGCTAGAGGCAGCACTCTTTATTGAACAGAAGCTAGGGAAGGCTGTTGCATCAAAGCAGATGGCTATTGTCCGCAATGAAAGGAGTGCACATCAACCATGACACAGCTTGTACGCTTTGAAATCGTAACCGAAAATATTGGACTGATTACCCTATCAAGACCAGAGGCTGCGAATGCAATGTCTGTCCAATTATTGCGTGAGCTATCCGATACACTTGATCAAATTAATGGTGATCCAGCAGTACGTGTAGTTTTACTAACAGGTGCAGGGGAGAAGGCATTTTGTGCAGGTGCAGACTTAAAAGAACGTAAGGGGATGTCTGATCGACAAGTCAAGCAAATTGTACAGCTAATTGGTGCAACTGTAGCAAAGGTAGAGGCACTTGCTCAGCCAGTTATTGCGGTATTGAATGGTGTAGCCTTTGGCGGAGGGCTAGAGCTAGCACTTGCCTGTGATTTACGTCTTGCAGCTACACATGTAAAGCTAGGTTTAACAGAAACATCTCTTGGTATTATTCCGGGAGCTGGCGGGACACAGCGATTGCCACGGCTTATTGGTGTTGGGAAAGCAAAGGAATTAATTTATACAGCTCGTAGATTAAATGCAGATGAAGCGCAAAGCTTTGGCATTGTTGAATATGTTTACGATGGTCGTGAATTGTTGGAGAAGGCACAGCAGCTTGCGCAGGAGATGGCGAAAAACGCACCATTATCATTAATACAAGCGAAAATTGCTATTAATCAGGGTGTAGAGGTAGAGTTAGCAACTGGTTTAAAAATTGAATCACTGGCATATAGTGCATTGATCCCGACAGAAGACCGATTAGAGGGCTTGCTGGCCTTTCAGGAAAAGCGAGCACCACAATACTCAGGGAAATAAAGGGGAAAAGCTTGGCATACCGTAATAGATTATTGTGCATAAAAAGTGTGCCAGTAAAATGCTGTTATGGATTGGCAAAGGGAGGAATAAAGTATGAGCAATATATCAACCGAAAATACATCACCAACAATGAAGGAGCAAATTTTAGCAGGCGGTGCACCAAAATATCATGATAAAAACGCACAACAAGGAAAGCTATTTGTACGTGAACGTCTTGAGTTATTACTAGATGATGGACTGCAATCAGAGGACGGTCTTTATGCAAACTGCTTAGCAGGGGATTTACCTGCTGATGGTGTTGTAACGGGGATTGGTAAAATTCATGGTCGTACAGTTTGTGTACTTGCCAATGATTCAACAATTAAAGCTGGCTCTTGGGGGAAACGTACCGTTGAAAAAATGATTCGTATTCAAGAAACTGCTGAGAAGCTGAACTGTCCATTATTATATTTAGTTGATTCAGCAGGGGCACGTATTACAGACCAGTTAGAAATGTTCCCAGGTCGCCGTGGGGCAGGACGCATTTTCTATAATCAAGTAAAGCTGTCAGGAAAAGTGCCACAAATTTGCTTATTATTTGGGCCATCTGCAGCAGGTGGGGCTTATATTCCTGCCTTTTGCGATATTGTGGTGATGGTGGAAGGCAATGCATCCATGTATTTAGGGTCGCCTCGTATGGCAGAAATGGTTATTGGAGAGAAGGTTGATTTAGAAACAATGGGCGGCGCAAAAATGCATTGCTCCGTTTCAGGCTGTGGGGATGTACTTGTAAAAACAGAGCAGGAGGCGATTGCCTATGCTCGAAAATATTTGGGCTATTTCCCAAACAACTACGCAGAGCGCAGCAAGGTAGAGGAGCCTAAATTACCTGCTTCATTTGATAAATCGATAGCAGAATTAATACCGCAAAATCAAAATGTGCCATTTGATATGTATAAGCTAATTGAGCGTATTATTGACGAAGATTCGTTTTGTGAGGTTAAGAAACTATTTGCACCAGAGTTAATTACAGGTCTTGCACGTATTAATGGGCAGTCTGTCGGCATTATTGCGAATCAGCCGCGTGTAAAGGGGGGCGTGCTATTCCACGACTCTGCGGATAAAGCTGCGAAATTTATTTCTCTTTGTGATGCTTTCAATATCCCGCTATTATTCCTAGCAGATGTTCCAGGCTTTATGATTGGTACACAAGTGGAGAAGGCTGGCATTATTCGGCATGGTGCGAAAATGATTTTTGCGATGAGTGAGGCAACAGTTCCAAAGATTACAGTAATTGTCCGTAAGGCATATGGTGCAGGCTTATATGCCATGGCAGGCCCAGCATTTGAGCCTGATTGCTGTATCGCATTCGCCAATGCACAAATTGCGGTAATGGGACCAGAGGCTGCTGTTAATGCAGTGTATGCCAATAAAATTGCTGAGCTACCAAAAGAGGAGCAAGCAAGCTTTATTGCCGAGAAGCGTAAAGAATATCAAGAGGAAATTGATGTGTACCGCTTAGCATCAGAGCTTATTATTGACGATGTCATTGAGCCAAATGATTTACGTAAGGTATTAGAAAATCGTTTAGAGCTTTATATGTCAAAATACTTACTATTCTCAGAGCGTAAGCATGGGGTAAATCCTGTATAAATTACTTGTTAGGCTGCCTTATTTATAGAGGCAGTCTTTTTTCTTGATATAAGTTCTAGGCTGCTATTTGTGTATAGAAAATGAAAACAGCAATGACACTGAAATAGTGCTTCAACCTAATAAGCTGATAATAATAAATTAGGTAGCCTATTTTATTATAAGTAACCAATTGCTTTTATAGAAAGGGATGACTTTACATAAAGCTTAATTAAAAATAGTGGATGAAGCTGTATTGTACGGAAAAATTAAAAGAATCCATTTTGACAAAAGATTAATCAAAATGGATTCTATCTAGCAGAATTTAAACTTTGGTTTTATGAAAAATTTATGCATTTGCTACTTATATTGCTCTACAATAGCGCCCCGCAATTGAATAACGAAAGTACCTTATAATTAAAATATACTTATTTTGCCGTTATTTAATAGAATGGCCAGAATAGCGGTACTAATACAACACATACAATAAGTTGAATAATAATGAATGGGACACCACATTTAATATAGTCTATAAATCTATAATTACCTGGAGCATATATCATCGTATTTGGAGGTGTACCGATTGGTGAAGCATAAGCAGCAGAAGCACCTACACAAATTGCCATTAAAATTGCTCGTGGGTCTGCTCCCATACTTGTAGCGATTACTAAGCCAATAGGAGCCATTAATGCAGCAGCTGCTGTATTAGACATTATTGAAGTTAAGAAAGTTGTTAATAAGAATAGCAATGCAGTAATCAAATATGGACTAGTGCTTTCACCTGCAAAGCCAATAACTGTATCTGCAATAATTTGAGCAGCGCCTGTTTCTGATAAGGCAGTAGCCATAGGCATCATAGCAGCTACTAAAATAATAGTAGACATATCAAGTGATCTATAGGCTTGCTTTTCTGTCATTGTACGGGTTAGTACAATTAATAATGCACCGATAATGGAGACAACATGTAACGGGATACCAATTTGTTTTTCGAATACCATAAAAATAACCGTAAAGATTAAAATACCAATGGCAACGAATTGTTTTAATGTATTCTCATTTTTAGTATTTTTTGATTCTGTTTTTTCTTCATGTACATCAAGCATTGCATTTTCTCTATTGGGAATAAGCTTGTAACCAATCGTCATCATATAAATAATTCCAATAATGGCTAGCGGAATCCCAATTTTCGCAAATTCAAAAAATCCAAATGTAGTAATTCCTTCATTCTCCATTACACCTTGAACAGCTAAATTACTATTTGTCCCAACTAATGTAACTAAGCCACCTAAAGCTGTCGCATAAGCTAACGGCATTAATAGCTTTGCGCGATTAAATCCTAATTGATCTGCAATTAAAATAATGATAGGCATTAATACCGCAGTTGTACTAGTATTTGATAAAAATCCAGATAATCCCGTTCCGATAATCATTATTGCGAGTAATAATTGTTTTTCGGTTTTAGCAAATTTTGTAATTAAACTACTAATTCGTTTTGCCGCTCCGGTTTCAAACAATGCTGCCCCAATAACAAACATCCCTGTAATCAAAATAACAATATTATTGGTAAACCCTGAAAACAACATATCTGCATCAATAATTCCAAAAAGGAATAGTAGAAATGCGGACAAAAGAGCAGTCGACGCAACTGGAATGACTTCTGTGACAAATAAAATTCCTGCTAATAGTAAAATCAATAAAGTAATTGTTGCTGCAGTCATAAATTTCCCCCTTTCCCTATCAGTGAATTATTTATCCCACTTTGCTATAACTTGGTTAACAAAAGTTGTACATAGTCCGATATAACTTTTTGGATTTAAGTATTCGCATACTTGCTCTGGTGTGAAATGTTTCATAACTTGTTCGTTTTCTAAGGCAACATCGACAAGAGGACGCTTAGATTCGAATGCCTTCATTGAGATTTCATAAACATAATCATGAGCTACTTGGCGACCAACAAATTCGCCTAGCTTTAACATTAGGTTTTCAGAAACAATCAGCCCCTGAAGTAGGTTTAAATTACGTTCCATATTTTCTTCATGTACAATCATGCCTTCAAGTACACCCTGCATTTGTTCTAATCCACCGCTTGTTAAAATACAAATTTGAGGGATATAAGACCACTCTGTAAGCCAGAAAGTCATATCACGCTCATGCTCTTGAATCATCCCATCAAAAGCAAGACTTGCATTTCGTTGAACAATCCGTGTTAATCCTACGACATACTCACAGACCATTGGATTTCGCTTGTGAGGCATTGTGCTACTTCCAACTTTCCCCATATCAAATCCTTCTTCAATTTCTCCTAGTTCTGAGCGTTGAAGGTTGATAATTTCATTTGCAATTTTGCCGATAGTTCCAGAAATCATAGCAACAATTGAAGAGAACTCTGCAAATCCATCACGCTCAACATGCCAAGTAATAGTTGGTTGACCTAAACCAAGAATGTCACAATATTTCTCTTGAACTTGTAATCCATATTCACTAATAGATGCTAACGTACCAGCAGCTCCGGCAAATTGGCCAAGTAAATATCGTTTTTCACCATCTTTTAGACGTTCTATATGACGTCCAATTTCATCTGCCCAAATTGCAATTTTATAGCCAAGTGTTATAGGCAAAGCATGCTGACCATGGGTACGTCCAGGCATAATTGTTTCCTTATATTGTTCCGCTAATGATAAGCATGTTTTTAAAAACTTGTTCAATTGTGATATGAGAATTTGTTGTGCATCTTTCATTTGTAACACTACTGCAGTGTCCATAATATCTTGCGTTGTTGCCCCCCAATGTACATAACCACCAGCATCACCATCACATAGCTTTTCAAGTTCACGAATTAGTGTAATCAGTGGGTGGGAAGTATCTACAATACCTTTTTGGATTGTTTTCATATCTAAATATTTATATTTTGCTTTTTTCGTAATTTCCGTTGCAGCTTCTTTTGGAATTAAACCAATTTCAGCTTCTGCTTGTGCTAATGCAGCTTCCGCATCTAACCATTTTTGAAGTAAAGACTTATCAGAAAAAACATTACTCATTTCTGTTGATACATAAATGCCTTTATAAAGCTCTGAATCAATTACAAATGAACCCATAATATAATTCCTCCTATTTGTATAAGGAAAACGATTTCCTTGTGGATAAAAATAAAACTCTTTAATAATATGAATATTTACTAAGAGATTAAGGAAAACGTTTTCTTTTTTAATAGATTAATCGATCGAAGAATGACTGTCAATATAATTTTGAATATTCACCCTATTCAGGAGGGGACATTGTTATTCTTATAGTGAGTTTGTTATAATTTTTACAAGACTATGAAGTTTAGGTGATTCGAATTGACTACACTAAAAGATGTTGCAAAATTAGCTGGTGTTCATCCATCTGTTGTATCGAGGGTTTTGAATAATAATGACACGCTACATATTAAACCTGAAACACGCCAGAGAATTATGGATGCTGTTAGAGAATCTAATTATGAACCAAACCAAGCTGCCCGAAATTTAAAAAATAAAGAAACAAAAATGCTAGCCATTATTATTCCTGATTTTTCAAACCCTGTATATGCCGAAATTATTAAAGGGGCAGAAAAAGAAGCAATTAAAAAGGGATATACGTTGATTGTTTCCACTCTTCAACAAGAGAAAAAAAATATGACTCAACAATTACTCAGTCTTCAAACGAAAGTAGATGGACTGCTTATCGGTAGTATTACAAATGAGCAAGAAATGACCAGGACGTTGAATAAATTTAAAAAGCCTTTTGTTATATTTAATCGTGAAGTTGAAAGTGTAAATAATAGTGTGTTACTTGATGATTTAACAGGTAGCCGAATAGCTACGGAATATTTAATTGAATTGGGACATGAGAAAATAGCACATATTGCAGGTCCACTTTTTACAAGTACGGGTTTAATGCGTTTAAAGGGATATCGAGAAAGTTTAAATAAGTATGGTTTAGAGTATCACGCACATTTTGTACAAGAAAGCGATTATTCACTACAGGGTGGATTTGCTGCAACAAAGCGTTTACTACAAGATCAAACGGGTTGTACGGCTATATTTGCATCTAATATTTTGATTGCCTTGGGTGTACTTGAGGCATTGCATAGTGAAGGAATTCGAGTACCAGAGGATATCTCTGTCGTTGGGTTCCATGATGTTTTCTTTGCAAATACAATTCACCCTCCGTTAACAACTGTCGAGCTTCCATTATCTAAATTAGGTGAAGTAGCGGTGGAAAAATTAATTGCGACATTAAAAGGTGAACATGTAATTATGGAGGAAAAGACGATAATAACCGGTGGGAAATTAATTGAAAGATCGAGTGTGAAAAGAATAAAGCGCTAAATGGATGCAGATTATTATGGAATATTAATGATTATTGGAACACCTTATAGCGCGAGCATTGCATTAAGAAGTTGAACTAGGTAAGAGATTTATTGATGAAAGAAAACTACAACTAGATATAAGTATGTTATTATCCATATCTTTCTATCCAATTGCAAGGCATTGCACGCTAAAAGACATGAAAATAAGGTAGAGAGCACCATCCTCTTCTTGAAAAGTGCTCTCCTACAACTATTAATACTAAAAGACTCAATCTAGCAACTTAGCATATATAAATCAATCGAATTTTCATCAAGTAAACTACCTCGTCAGCTATTTACAATCTCCAAAGCATTTTACTTTATTCCACAATCTAACCTGTTTGTGGAACAGGCCCTCCTTGATACCAACATAGGATTTTTAAATAAATTTTTTTCAAAAGTTATAAAAAGGATAATTTGTGTGGAGTCTGTATTACTTGTAGGAGATTCTCAGATAAGACCTTGCAATGAACAGAGCGAATGAAGTAGTTTATGCTATCGACGCTTTTTATTTTAATTAATGGAAGAGCCCTTTGTAGCACAGGTTTGCAGCTAAAAATAGCGAATAGCTTTATCAATCAACATATTTGATAATAGTTTGGTGATAAGTGATTACCCACTTGCACAGTGTAAGACAGCGTATTAAAATATGAGAAGAATAAAGGGAAGTAGGTGTTAAGCTTGTCAAAAAATAACATAACGAATATACAAGGTAATGCCAAGCTTCCATTACCATATCGAGATGTTATTGATACATACTATTTACCAATAAAAGTAATTGGTTGGATTTTATTTAGTATTTATTCATTTGTGGCTTTTTATAAATTAGTAATTGATCGTTTAGTCAATGTTGCTGTTATTTTATTGAAAGACGATCATTCTATAGGTGATTTAGGATTGTTTGATTATAGTAGCTGGCGGATTACTACTAATTTTGTTCCTTTTGAAACCATTCTCCGTTATATTAACTACTCTCAATATTTTAATTGGGATATTATTATTATTAACTTACTAGGTAACTTATTCATTTTCACCCCAATGGGCTTTTTGTTACCATTATTATCAAAGAAATTTCGCAAAGCATGGGTTGTAATTTGTTTAGGCTTTCTTTCGAGTCTTGCTGTCGAAACAATTCAATTTATTTTTACAGTAGGTTCTGCTGATATTGATGATTTAATTTTAAATTCAATTGGTGCATGGCTTGGTTATATCGCTTATAAAGGAATATTAATACCACCTAAAAAGGTAAACGAGCAGTCCAATTAAAAGGACTGTTTTTTATTTCCTATTAATAGATAAAATAGTTGCTTTGTACCTATGTAGAAGGGAATTAAGTATCTCTTTAAGCGGTTAGTCGCGAATTGTCCTTGAATTTAAGAAAAAAATTCCGATAATGAGTGTACAGAAGCTGTTCAGATGGTATAGATATAGTAATAAAAGATATGTATATATCTAATTGGTTATTTGCATATAAAGATAGAGAGATGAGGTGAAAAGCTATGAAAATATCCAGCTTAATAGAGCAAGAAAGAATTTCAACGCAACAGAGTCGTAAAAAGATTATCCAACGCAAAGAGGCAGGAGATGCCTATCGCAAAAATGCTATGTATTTTCAGCCAAAGAAAAATCCATTATTGCTTGAGCTTGAAAACTTATTGCTAGGGCGTACTGATCAGAAGCTTTATGAGCAACAGCAAGAAGATGCTAATGAAGTCACATCTCAACAACAAACTATTATGCAAAGTTTACAGCAAACTGAAAAAAATGTACGTGCACATGAGCAAGCATATAAAACAGATAATAATGAGAGCGTCCAAACACCCACTACATCAGAAATAGCTGACCCAGAGCTAAATAATACGCTACAAATTTTAGAGCAGGTACGGAATGCAGCATTGGCATCAGAGGCTCCTTCTCCTCAAGATTTACGTGTTGCAGCAAGCGCTGATGCTCAGATTCAGCATCTATTAGATGGGGAGGGTGATGTAGAAGATATTGAGCCTCCTTTTATCCATGATACAATTGAAATAAAGGTTCCTGAACGTTTTTCAAAGGAATTGAAATTAGACCCATTTGCAGATACAATTTTCGGTAAGGGTTACGAGGATGCACTAAGAGTAAATAAATTTAAGCATGCATCTGAAAAATACGCGACTCATATTGAAATGACGAAAAATGGCTATCGTCCAGATCAGGATCCAATGTTTTCTTTGATAGCCTAATGCTGTAGATAGGGGATTGTTAACATGGCAAAGGCAAAGCATGCGAAAACAAATGCAATTAGATTGTTAGATCAGCAAAAAATCGATTTTGATGTAATCGAATACGAAATTGGAGACGGTCAAATTGACGGTATATCCGTAGCAGAAAAGATTGGTCAACCTGCTGCAAGAGTGTTTAAAACATTAGTTGCAAAAGCAAGCGCACAAAAGTTATTTGTGTTTGTGATTCCTGTAGCTGGGGAGCTAGATTTAAAAGCGGCTGCAAAAGTAGTTGGAGAAAAGAAAATTGAGATGTTAGCTGTTAAAGATTTGCTTGGCTATACGGGCTATGTTCGAGGTGGATGCTCGCCAGTAGGGATGAAAAAATTATACCCAACCGTGATTGATGCCTCTGCACAACAGCAGGGTAGTATTATTGTAAGTGCTGGGAAAATTGGCTTACAAGTACATGTACAATTAGCTGACTTAATACAGATAACAAAAGCGCAAGTAGCACAAATTACAGCTACCCATGATTAAATGGGTAGCTTTTCATCGTAAGGGAGATCGATCAAAATGAGCAGAGTAAAAAGCTGGCGTTGGGCATTTTTTATTGGAGGTCTTATTGTTATGTCATTAGGGATTTCCATGTCTATTAAAGGAAGAATTTTAGGAACAAGCCCATGGGATGTATTACATATTGGTTTATTTAAGAATTTTGGTTTAACGATTGGCACTTGGTCGATTTTGACAGGGCTATTTATTGTCGTAACGACATCTATTATTTTACGAGAGATGCCGAAAATAGGCACATGGTTAAATATGCTACTAATCGGTCTGTTTATTGATATTTTTAATTGGCTATTACCAACTACAACAAACTATGGCTTACAAGTAACTTATTTTATTGTGGGCTTATTTGTTTTAAGCTTTGGCTGTGGTATGTATATTGCGCCTAATATGGGTGCAGGTCCACGTGATACATTGATGATGTTAATTGTTGAGCATTTTGGTGGAACTATTAAAACAGCGCGAATGGGTATGGAGATTCTTGTAACAGTTGTTGGCTGGCTACTAGGAGGGCCTGTTGGTGTAGGAACAATTATCATTGCACTGCTGTCGGGCTATATTGTGCAATATTCATTACCGTATTGTCGCAAGGTTTTAATCAAACATACAGGTCCTATTGAAGGGATATAGAAAAACGCTTTGTCGAATGGAGATTTGAAATTCGGCAGAGCGTTTTTCTTTGTTTAGAAACATAGTAGTCAAAATAATTAGAATATTTATCTTACACAGTGTCTAATGGCGAGAAAGAAAAATTTTATTAATGTAATACATATAAACTATAAAGAGGTGATAAAACGTGACAACAGTAAAAGAGACAATTCCACAGACTCCACGTGTATCAGTGCAAAAAATGTATATATATATACGGTGAAAGAAAATTAGAGTTTCAAGCACAGCCTATTCACCGTATTTTCAGGTGTTTGATTAATCATTTGGATAAAGCCTTGGACAGCA
>NZ_JBIWBA010000007.1:0-120766 GCF_044760715.1 Lysinibacillus sp. NPDC098008 | reverse complement strand
TACGTGTTCCATAGTTCTGACGGCTTGCGTGAAAAATATCGATTACATCAGAGGTAACGGGATCCTCCGATACTCTTTCTTTTGCTTCATAATAACAGGACATTATCCTTGAAAAAGCAGGCTATCAACGAGCAGGCTCGACAAATATTGTGTCAGTGAAAAAGTAAGTTGTTCAAGAAGAGGAGAGGTTTTTCTTGAGTTTATTAATTCGAAATATCACAGTCGTCAATGCAACTCATCGTGCTGAGCAAATGGATGTATGGATGAAGGATGGCAAAATTGCACAAATTGCACAGCATATTGACGCACATACTACACAACAGCTAGATGGCTCAGGAAAATTTTTATTGCCAGGTTTTATTGATATGCATATTCATGGCTCTGCTCAAATGGATACAATGGATGCCTCTGATAAGGGGCTGCACCTGATGGCACAATCATTGTTAAAAGAGGGCACAACAAGCTTTTTAGCCACAACGATCACACAAAGCTATGACAGGATTGAGCGTGCCCTGGCTGTGATTGCACAGTTTCAATCACAGCCAGATGAGGCGGAGCTGCTTGGTATTCATATTGAAGGACCCTTTGTATCGAAGAAGCGTGCAGGTGCACAGCCTCTTGAGTATATGGTGCAACCAGATATGGAAGTATTTCAGAAGTGGCAGGCGCTAAGCGGGCAAAAAATTAAGCAAATTACTATAGCGCCTGAGGAGCCAAATGGTATGGCAGCGGTGCAAGCTATTGCGGCAAGTGGTGTGGTTGTGTCGATTGGTCATGCGGATGCAACATTTGAGCAAATGAAGGAAGCTGTTCGATTAGGTGCAACACAGGGAACCCATTTATACAATCAGATGCGTCCATTCCATCATCGTGATCCAGGTGTTGTTGGGGGTGTACTACTGCTCGATGCACTTAAAGCGGAGCTGATTGTTGACTTTATTCATGCACATCAGGGGGCAGTAGAGATGGTCTATCGTTTAAAGGGTGCAGATGGCATTATTTTAATTACGGATGGTATGCGTGCCAAAGGGATGCCCTATGGTGACTATGATTTAGGTGGTCAAGTGGTGCATGTAACAGCAACAGGGGCGCATTTAGCCAATGGTGCATTAGCTGGCAGTATTTTGACAATGAATCAGGCTGTGTGCAATATGCAGCAAGTCACAAATTGTACATGGGAGGAGCTTGTGAAAATGTCGAGCTTTAATGCTGCCCAGCAATTACAGCTAGCAGCTAAGGGGCAGCTTGTAGAGGGCTATGATGCGGATGCGGTGATAATGGATCAGCATTGTAGCTTGCAGCATACCATTAAGGCTGGGCACATTATGTATAGCGCAATTTAAACAGCGCATTTATTGTTAGAGGGGGGGAGAGCTAGTGAGAATTGAACGATTTTCCTCACAGGCAGCACTATATACACGAGCAGCGGCTATTGTCATAGAAGCCAAACAGCATGGTGCTACAACATTTGGGCTGGCAACAGGTGGCACAATGGAGCCACTGTATGCCAATATTTGCAAAGCAGCGATCGATTTTTCACAGTGCATAAGCTTTAATTTAGATGAATATGTTGGGCTAGCAGCAACACATCAGCAAAGCTATGCCTATTACATGCACAAGCATTTATTTCACGCTAAGCCATTTCAAGCCTCCTATTTACCGAATGGCTTAGCGGCTGATCCACAAGAGGAGGCAGCTCGCTATGAGGCTTTATTACAGCAGCATCCAGTAGATTTTCAACTGCTTGGCATTGGTCAAAATGGGCATATTGGGTTTAATGAGCCAGGCACATCCTTTGATTCCGTCACACATCTTGTGACATTGGAAGCCTCCACGCGTCAAGCTAATGCACGCTTCTTCCAATCCATCGATGAAGTGCCAACACAGGCATTGACAATGGGCATTCAATCCATTATGCGTGCAAAATGTATTTTATTAATTGCTGTGGGTGAGGCAAAGCGTGAGGCTTTAGAGCGTGTATTGGCAGCGGATTATACCGAGGAGATACCAGCAACCGTGCTAGCCAAGCATCCAAACGTAATAATTTTAACAGATTTACAGGAAAGAGGCGTATAAACAATGAAAACACAACAATTTACAGTGATTGATCCACTAGGCATTCATGCACGTCCAGCAAGTCAGCTTGTGGCAAAGGCAACACCATTTGCTGCGGCTATCGAGGTGCGTACAGAGGAAAAAACAGCGAACTTAAAATCAATTTTAGGTGTAATGGGGCTGGCACTTAAGCAACATGCACAGTTTACGCTTTATGTAGAGGGCGCTGATGAGGAGCAGGCATTTGAGGCATTAACAACGCTTATCACAGAAATGGGGTTAGCACAATGACAAAGCTTACTGGTATTGCCGCTTCTGATGGCATTGCCATTGCCAAAGCCTATCGTTTTGTCCAACCAGATTTAAGCTTTACAAAAACAACTGTTGACAATATTGAGGCGGAACAGCAACGCTTGGTGGCAGCCCTTGCCAAAGCAGAGCAAGAGCTAGTAGCGATTCAGCAGCAAACATTCAAAAAATTAGGGTCAGAGGAAGCAGCTATTTTTGAGGCACATTTATTCGTTATGAATGACCCAGAATTAATTGGGCCAATTCAGCAAAAAATTGCAGAGGAAGCGATGAATGCAGAGTATGCACTGCATGAGGTTGCCTCTATGTTTATTGCATTATTTGAGGGAATGGATAATGACTATATGCGTGAGCGTGCGGCGGATATTAAGGACGTTTCCAATCGTATTTTAGCCCACTTACTTGGTGTGCATATTCCAAATCCAAGTAATATTAATGAGCAAGTAATTATTGTTGCCAATGATTTAACGCCCTCTGAAACAGCTCAATTGGATCGCGACTTTGTGCTAGGCTTTATTACAGAAATTGGTGGTCGTACCTCGCATTCTGCGATTATGGCACGCTCTCTAGAAATTCCAGCGGTAGTAGGAGCAGCATCGGCTACAGCAGCGATTCAGGCTGGTGATTTAGTCATTGTCGATGGCTTAGCAGGAGAAGTGCTTATTAATCCAGATGCAGCAACGGTGGCTCTTTATCAGGAAAAAGCACAGCGCTATCGTACTGAGCAAGCTGAATGGTCAGCCTTTGTTCATCAGGAAACGGTATCCAAGGATGGCGTCCATGTGGAGCTAGCAGCGAATATTGGCTCACCAAATGATTTAGCAAGCGTGCTGCGTCATGGTGCTGAGGGAATCGGCTTATACCGTACAGAGTTTTTATATATGGGACGAGAAAATTTGCCATCAGAGGATGAGCAACTGATAGCTTATCGTACGGTTCTTGAAGGAATGAAGGGCAAGCCAGTTGTAATTCGTACACTTGATATTGGTGGCGATAAGCATTTACCGTATTTACCATTGCAGGAGGAACTCAATCCATTCCTTGGACATCGAGCGATTCGTTTATGCTTAGAGCAGCAGGAATTATTCCGTACACAATTGCGCGCATTGCTCCGTGCATCGGTCTATGGGCCTTTAAAAATTATGTTCCCAATGATTGCAACAATTCAGGAGTTTCGGGATGCGAGGGCTATTTTACTAGAGGAAAAGGAGCAACTTATCGCAGCAGGTGTTGCTGTAAGTGATACGCTTGAGGTTGGGATGATGGTGGAAATTCCATCAACGGCTGTGATGGCGGATGTTTTTGCAAAAGAAGTAGACTTTTTCTCAATTGGTACAAATGATTTAATTCAATATACAATGGCTGCGGATCGGATGAATGAAAAGGTATCCTATTTATATCAGCCGTATAACCCAGCTATTTTACGTTTAGTGCAAATGGTCATTAAAGCTGCACATCAGGAGCATAAATGGGTAGGGATGTGTGGAGAAATGGCAGGCGATGAGCTAGCCGTGCCGTTGTTGCTTGGCTTAGGTTTGGATGAGTTTTCGATGAGTGCCACTTCAATTTTAAAGGCGCGTGCATTCATAAAGCAGCTCACTGTAGCCGATATGCAAGCCTTAGCAGCAGAAGCATTACAGCTAGCAACGGCTGAAGAAGTAATGGAAAAGGTAAGGCAAGTTGTGAAAAAGTAGTTGAAGAAAGCTTCAACTACTTTTTTTATGGTGCTCGCGGGTAATGGCTTAGTATTCGCGAGTAAATACCTCTCACTCGCGGGTAAACGCCTAGCATCCGCGGGTATTTCTCTACCTTAACTATACTTTGTAATTATTTGCTGAAGCTTGGCTTGAATAGTAGGTAGATCATGCATTGTAATGGTTGTTCGGACATGGCTTTCGTCCATATCCAATGCCTCTGCAAAGAAGCCGCCAATGCCTTTTGCTTTACGGTCAACTTGCAGTAGAATTTCTGCTGAATGGTTGGATTGTGATAAGAACACAATTTCTAGCTCATCTAAATGCCGTCTATATTGACCTGTTGGCACAAATTCAAATTCTTGCACAAATGGGTAGTAGCCACGGAAGCGTGCAGGTGCTTGTTCACATTCGGCTTCACGTAAACGAAAGCCTAGGTCACGAATAGCATCTAGTATATGCCCTGCAAGCGTTGTTGGCAGGACACGGATATAGTCCTTATCGCCAGGGTCAACGGCATTTTTAATATCGAGCCCTGTTTGAATCCACACTTGTGTTTTGCCAGCGGTAATCGGCGTTTCAAATGGCAATGTTAGCGTAATCGGAAAGCCCTTTTCTTCACCAGCCGAAAGTGTAAAGGGCTCTGTTACTTTTACTTTTTGCAAAGTGGCTACTTCAGTATGCTTGTTGTCATTGGATTCTCGAATATAGGTTGTATTGATTGATAAATAAATGGCATCGACTTGCTGTGCCACTTGGCCGCCACGCACAATGATTTCTCCTCGCATAACCTCTCCAGCCTGATACGTATCCTTTTCTAATCGTGTATCAACTGTTGCTGCACCTATTCCAATACTTGCTAATGCTTTATGAAAAAAAGACATTTTTTATTCCTCCTACAGATTTAATTAGCTATACATACGCTTATTTAGAAAAAAGGTTTCAAGCAAAGTAAATTTTTCGTTATACTGATGGAAAACGAAAGAGGCAGATAAATGGAAACAGAATGGCTACGTACCTTTATCGTTGCTGCTCAAACTGAAAATTTTCGCGAAGCGGCTGAAAAACGATTTATTACCCAATCAACCGTAACAAAGCATATCCAGCATTTAGAACGGGCATTGCATACAGCATTATTTGATCGGCAGGGCAAGCAAGTGCTATTAAATCGCTCAGGTGCTTATTTTTATCAGCAGGCACAAACTATGCTCACAACCTTAGATGAAGGGCTGCAAAATATGGAGTCCTTTGTGCAAGGCTATACAGCGAAGCTTACCATTGGCGTTGCACCACAAATCGCTAATTCTACATTACCTGCTATTATGAAAGAATTTCAGCGCAGACAGCCAACGATTCAAGTAGTGATTGAGCTATTAAAATCCAATGAAATTGGTGAGGCTGTTTATACAGGTGCAGTCGATATTGGCTTATCAAAATTAACGTCAACACGCGAGCTGCAGGCGGTGACTTTAGCACAGGAGCCACTCCATTTAATTGCGCCTATCGCCAAAAAAGAGCGGGATGCATTAACGCTTTTGCAGCAGGAAACACTGTTAACCCATGAATATGCCCCTTATTGGCAGGAGGTGCAGCAGGTGCTTCAGCAATTTTCAAGCTATCAAACGATGCATATTAATCAAACAGAGGTCATTAAAAATTTTGTTAAGCATGGGCTAGGCATTGCTTTTTTGCCAAAAAGTGTGGTGGAGGCAGACTATCAGCAGCACCTTTTGCAGCGCTATGCAGTGAAGGAATTTGCCCATATTCAATCCAATACCTATATGCTAACGAAATATACCTCTGCAGATTTTGAGGCATTTTTAGAGGTGTGTGAGGCTGTTTATGTATAGTATAATAGCAACAATTAGTCAATCGATAAGTGAGCCTATTACCCAGTTTTTGCAGCACTATCAGCACTCGGCATTGGTGATGGCGGTGCTACTGGGCTTGCTTGGGGCATTGGCTCCATGTCAGCTTACGGGAAATATTAGTGCTATGATGTTTTATGGCAATCGAACATTGCAAAGGAAGGGCAATTGGCAGGAGATTTTATGCTTTATGCTCGGCAAAGTCATTGTTTTTAGTGGGCTTGGTCTTTTAGCTTGGCTATTTGGGCAGTCATTTGAGGCAAGGATGACACTGTATTTTCCGCTATTTCGTAAAGCGATCGGGCCTCTTATGGTACTAACAGGGCTGGTGTTGCTTGGTTTATTTCAATTAACGTTTTTACAGCGTTTATCAGCGCTTCTTCCGCCTGTTGTAAAGGAGGGGAAGGTAGGCTCCTTTTTAATGGGGGCTAGCTTTGCCATTGCCTTTTGCCCAACAATGTTTGTGCTATTTTTTGCTTGGCTTATGCCGCTTGTGGCAAGTGCTTCCTACGGGCTGATCTTGCCAAGTATTTTTGGGATTGCTACATCCATGCCGTTACTAGTAATGCTGCTACTTATCTATTTATTCGATGCAAGGCGTCTGGTGCTGCGTGCAAGTATAAAAATGGGGAAGGTAATCCAACTGGTGGCAGGGCTCTTGTTACTGTTAATCGGAATCATAGACACTATAACATATTGGCATATATAAAAAGGCTACTAGATTGCACTAGTAACCTTTTTTCTATTTATAAGCAATAAAGCGTAGACGACAGTAGTCCGCAATCCATTGACCCTGCTGGAAGAGGGTTGGCTTTAATAATTCGTCGCATTTGGCATAAACCTGCTCCTTTTCCGTTTCCGATAGATGCTGTAGTATATTATGGCTAAACATCACGAGCCAGTTGCGTAGCCCATCATGCCCTTGAAGCGGTGTAGGGCGTTGGTAATGTGTAATCATCTCCACCTTAAAACCTGCGTTTGCTAATTTTAATTGATAGCCCTCAACACTTGGAAAATACCATGGGAAATAGTGCTCATGGTAAGGAAAGCCTAATGCCTCCATGCTTGTTTGCAAAGCCCAAACAATGGAAGCAATATTATCTTGTCCACCCATTTCGGCAATAAAGCGCCCACCATCTTTTAATGCCTGATAAATATGCTGAATTGCTAAATCAGGCTGCTTTATCCAATGAAGGGCAGCATTTGAGAACACGGCATCAAAGCTATTCGTAAAGGGCATAGCTGTTGCATCCATTGCTTGGAAGGCAATGGCAGGGTATTTGTGCTGTGCAGCAGCAATCATTTCAGCAGAGGCATCTACTCCTATTACGGTAGCCCCATATGTTGAAATTTCATAGGCTAAGTCGCCTGTACCACAGCCCACATCTAAAATACTTTCGCCATTTTGAGGGGCTAATACATCAATTAAGCTTTCACCAAATTTTGAAACAAAGTCATGCTTATAATCGTATAATTGTGCATTCCATATTGTTGTCATCCTCTTTCATCTCCTTTGTTTGAGCATAGCAAAGAAACAAGGACAACAGAAATGCTTAAAATAACAGCTTTTGATGCTTAATTGGAATTAGGCGCTAGCTTTGTTAATGTTTTGCCGCTCCAGCCAAAGAGCACCGTTAAAATAGGTCCAAGCAAGCAGAAGAAGGCAAATGGTAAATAAGCTAATGTCGCTATACCAAGCACACTAGCGATAAAAATACCGCAAACGCTCCAAGGCACAAGCGGATTAACAACCGTACCTGCATCCTCCATAACACGAGAAAGATTTTTGGGTGCAAGTCCAACTTTCGCAAATGGCACTTTAAAGGCTTGCCCTGTTAATAAAATGGCTAAATACTGCTCACCAATTAATGTATTCACACCAATGCCTGTAATAGCTGCCCCTGTAATGACAGCGCCAGCACTTTTAAATAAGCTTTCTACCTTAGCTAAAAGACTTTGAATAATGCCTAATGTAAACAATAGTCCGCCCATTGTTAAAGCGAGTAGGACAAGCGCAATCGTGCCAAGCATACTGCTCATTCCACCACGTGTTAGCAGGGCATCAACTTCTGGATAATTCGTTTGTGATACATAGCCATTAAACAGAATATGAAAAATATCAGCAACTGGTAGCGGGTTGATAAATGTGCTAAGCCCGACACCAAGCAACGACACAGCGGCAAGCGTAAGAATAGCAGGTGCTTTATAAAAGGTCATGATAACAAGAACGATAATTGGCAATAATGTATACCAATGAATCATGCCCGTTGCAAGCAAGCCTTCTTTTAATTGCTCCACTGTAGCAAAGGATGTAGCAGTAGTTGTTGGCGATAAAATGGCGTAAAGCACAAAGGAAATGACAAAGGCAGGGATCGTTGTCCAGCCCATATTTTTAATATGCTCAAATAGGTCCACCCCAACTGTACCTGAGGCAAGATTTGTTGTATCGGATAATGGTGACATTTTATCGCCAAAGAAAGCGCCAGATACAATAGCCCCAGCAGTGATGGCTAGCGATAAATCCATTGCACCAGCAATGCCGATAAATGCTACGCCCACCGTTGCTACGGTTGTTAATGAGCTACCAACAGCGATACCAACAATGCTACAAATCAAAAAGACAATAGCAAAGAAAAAGCTTGGTGAAATCGTTAAAAAGCCATAATAAATAAGCGTTGGAATCGTGCCGCCCATAATCCAGCTTGAAATTAATAGACCGATAAAGAAAAAAATAAAGACAGCACCAAGCCCAGCGCTTGCCCCCGCAATCATGCCTCCTTCAAGGTCGCGAAAGGGCACTTTTTTCAATAAACCATACACAAGTAATAAGGTGATAA
Source organism: Lysinibacillus sp. NPDC098008 (assembly GCF_044760715.1). Lineage (NCBI taxonomy): Bacteria > Bacillati > Bacillota > Bacilli > Caryophanales > Bacillaceae > Lysinibacillus > Lysinibacillus sp. NPDC098008. The sequence continues at coordinate 112,003 of NZ_JBIWBA010000007.1, read as the reverse complement.
TAAGAAAAATAGGAATATGAGGTGTTGCCTGCAAATACCCAATACTAAAAGTCATAATGGCAATGATAAATACAATGATAAAAGCTGCCTCTAGAAAGCGAGGGCTGCTTTTTGCTTCAATATGAAACATATAAATCCTCCTATAAAACACTTCTTCGCTTCAATGCGTTGAAGCCGAAAAGTATTATAGCATACAGATAAGTTTTGTCAATTGACAGAAAACGGCTAGCATCAATGCGAAAAATAGTCCCATGCATTTTTAACAATTAACAGACATGTCATCGTAATAAAAATAAGGCGCATCATTTTTGTGCCGCCCTTTAGCGCAAATTTCGATCCTAAAATGGCTCCAAAAATCATCACAAAGCCCATTGAAAAGCCATATAAAAAATTAACTTCCCCTAAATATAAAAACATGAAAAGTGCCGCTAAATTTGAGGTAAAGTTAAAGGCTTTAGCATTGCCAGCCGCCTGCAAAAAATCATGCCCCATCATCAATAATAGAAAAATAAAAAACGAGCCTGTGCCTGGTCCAAAAAAGCCATCATAAAAGCCGATTGCTGCAAAAGCACCCAGATAGGCTAGTTTTTTCGCTGTATGAAGCTTGCGTTGCTGCGGCTGCTGGCCCCAATCCTTGTTCCATATTGTATAAATTGTGACAAGAACGAGCATAACAAGCATAAGCGGCTTTAAAATAGCAGGAGATACAAGGTGAACAATATACGCTCCAAGTAAGGAGCCTAGAAAAATAAAGGGAATAATTTTACCGATTTTTTGGAAGTCTACTTTTCCAGCCCGCAAAAAGGTGAGCATGCTTGTCCCATTGCTAATTGTATTGGCTAGTTTATTCGTAGCAATCGCTGTGCTTGGTGGTAAACCAAAAGCCAGCAATGCAGGCAAGGAAATGAGTCCACCCCCACCAACAATGGCATTTAAAAAGGATGCAATAAAACTGATTAGTAGTAATAAAATAAGTGATAGTAAGTCGATATCCATATGTAGAGCTCACATCTTTCTTGATCAAATTGTTCCTATAAGCGTACTGCGAAAGACAAAAAATAACAATGGAATTGGCATTATTTTATGTAAATGTCGTTTACAATTCCTTAACATTTCCTGCGTAAAGTGAAAAAAGTTTTTTCAAGTATTTTTGTAAAAATAACAGAAAAACGGCTGTTTTTAAAGAGAAAATAGTGATTTTTAATAGTTCGTTTCCAACGATTTCTACTTGCAAAACAGTGTAAAAATAAATGTGACGAAATTTATATTACAGTTTTGTAAATTCAACATAATTATCTTTAATTTTTTGTAGATTTGTGTAAATCTTTTGTTATGCTGATTGCAGCAATCGACAATTTTTATTTAACGGGAGGAACCGAACAGAATGTTCAACTCAAATAAGCAAGATCCATTTTTTCAATCATTATTAAAAATCGCTAAAAATGTTAACGAGGGTATTTATTATGCCCACAATGCTCGCATTGAAAATATAGATGCGTTGAAGGAAATTGCAGATACAATGAAGCAATACGAAACAAGCGGTGATCAATTAATCCATGAGCTAATTGTTATGCTCAATAAGTCATTTATGACACCAATTGAACGTGAGGATATTTTAGCATTAGCGAATAAGCTAGATGATGTGATTGATGGCATGGAAGGCTGTATTGCACACTTCAATATGTATAACTTAACAGAGGTAACAGAGCCAATGCGCCAATTCCTCACGTATATTGCGAAGAGTACGGATGAAATGGTACAAGCAATGGAGCTTTTAAATAATAAGAAGCTTGTTGATATGCGTAAGCATGCGATTCAAATTAAGGATAATGAGCGCGAATGCGATGAAATTTTCCGTTCCTCTATGAAGCAGCTATTCATCCAAGAAAAAGACCCAATGCGCCTAATTGTTTTCAAGGACATTTATGAGCAATTTGAGGATATTGCGGATAGCTGTCAAACAGTCGCAAACACAATTGAAACAATAATTATGCGTAATGCGTAAGATGGAGTGTACGAAATGGATACAATCTTATTAATCACCATACTAGTCGTTATATTCGCACTTGTATTTGACTTTATTAACGGCTTCCACGATACAGCAAATGCCATTGCCACTTCTGTATCAACCCGTGCGTTAAAGCCCCGTACAGCTGTTTATATGGCTGCGGTGATGAACTTCATCGGTGCGATTACATTCGTTGGGGTAGCCAAAGCCTTAACAAAAGATATTGTAGACCCATTTAGCTTAAATGCCTATGATGGCGATATTACTGGCTCTGTTGTTATTTTAGCCGCTTTATTATCAGCCATTACATGGAATTTATTAACGTGGTATTTTGGGATTCCATCGAGTTCCTCCCATACATTAATTGGTTCTGTCGCAGGTGCAGCCATTGCCGCAGCAGGCTTTAGTATTTTGAACTATGAAGGGTTTATTAAAATTATTCAAGCACTTATTTTTTCACCATTGCTTGCCTTTGTGGCGGGCTTTGTGATGATGACAATCTTAAAAACAATCTTTAAAGATATGAATTTATATCGTACAAATAAAGGCTTCCGTACAATGCAAATCGGAACGGCTGCCTTACAATCCTTTACACATGGTACAAACGATGCACAAAAAGCGATGGGTATTATTACCCTTGCTTTAATCGCAGGTGGCTTACACCAAGGCGAGGACATTCCGTTTTGGGTACGTTTTGCAGCAGCGGCTGCCATGGGGCTAGGTACATCTGTTGGGGGCTATAAAATTATTAAAACCGTTGGCGGGAAGATTATGAAAATTCGTCCTGTAAATGGAGTTGCCGCAGATTTAGCTTCCGCTTCGATTATTTTTGGGGCAACATTAATCCATTTGCCTGTATCCACAACACATGTTATTTCTTCATCCATTATGGGTGTAGGAACAGCTCATCGTGTAAAAGGTGTAAAATGGGGAACAGCCCGCAAAATCGTTACAACATGGGTTATCACAATGCCAATCTCTGCTATTATGGCAGCATTGATTTACTATATTTTAAGTTTATTCTTCTAATAGAAGGAACGCACATGGAGCTGTGCGTTCTTTTTTGGTTGTGACGGATAGAAAGAGGGAAATGACGGATAGGATGCTATAGGAACCCAAATGGGCAGCCGCTGGTAGAGGCTACATCATAATTAAAGTGAAAAATGTACATAATAGGTTTATGCTGAGTGGAAAACAGGAATAGGGAGTATAAGTAGGTGATACATATGTTTGATAATTTATTGTTTCAGTTGCCGTTTATTATTTTTATCGGCTTATTTTCCCAATGGCTTGCGTGGCGTTTTCGGATGCCAGCGATCGTTGTAATGAGTATAGCAGGGTTGGTAATTGGTCCTTTTACAGGGCTAGTAGCCCCGAAGGAAACGTTTGGACCAATGTTTCAAACGCTTATTTCGTTAGCGGTAGCGGTAATTTTATTTGAAGGAAGCTTGAGCCTTGATTTTCGTGAAATACGAGGGTTTCGCAAATCGATTTTACGCATTTCTACAGTAGGGGCGGCTATTGCGTGGATAGCAGGCTCTATTGCTGCCCATTTTGTTGCAGGCTTATCATGGCCTGTATCATTTGTTATTGGGGGGCTATTTATTGTTACAGGCCCAACGGTGATTTTACCCTTGCTTAGACAGGCAAAACTAAAGGAGCGGCCAGCAACGATTCTGAAATGGGAGGGCATTGTTGTTGATCCGTTTGGGGCTTTGCTAGCTTTATTTGCTTATCAGGTTGTGCTAGGTATTTATCAGCTAGAGGGTGGAACCTCCTTAACTGTCTTTTTTATTTCTGCTTTTTTAGCGGCTCTGTTAGGTGGTCTTGTAGGCTTTATCATGGGGCAATGCTTGGAGCGAAGTTTGATTCCAGAGTTTTTAAAGTCGCCTTTACTGCTGGCACTGATCTTACTGGTGTTTGCGATCAGTGATGCGATTATGCATGAAACAGGCCTGCTGGCGGTGACTGTGATGGGGCTAGTGATGGCGAATATGCATTTAAAGAGCCACCACGAGTTGCTGCATTTTAAAGAAAACATTTCTGTCATTTTAATTTCCAGTGTGTTTATTATGCTTACCTCGTCATTGACTGTTGATATTTTATGGCAGCTTTTAGATTGGCGTATGCTATTATTTGTGCTGGCGATGATGTTTATTGTGCGACCACTCTCTATTTGGATTGCTACGATTAATACAGGCTTAACGCTGGAGGAGCGGGCATTGATCGGCTGGATTGCACCAAGAGGGATTGTGGCATTAACGGTTTCAGGGTATTTTGCGACAGCGCTGCAGGAGGTAGGGTTTCAAAGTGCACAGATGTTGACGGCTTTAACATTGGCACTTGTCTTTGCAACCGTTGTAGCTCATGGCTTTAGTATTGGCTGGCTGGCAAAGAAGCTGAATTTACAGGCCTCCTCTGGTACAGGTATTATGATTGTAGGAGCCTCACCATTTACAACACAATTAGCGGTATCGCTTAAAAATAATGATATTGATGTGTTCATGATGGATCGTTCATGGGAGGATTTATCACCAGCTAGGCAGCAAGGCATTACCACAGAAGCAGGTGATATTTTAAGTGAGCATACGGAGTTTTATGTAGATTTAACGCCTTATGACCAGCTAATTGTGGCGACAAAGCAGGATGCCTATAATGTGCTTGTTTGTGCTGAGTTTGCCCCAGAGCTAGGACATCCGAATATTTATCAAACGGCACTGCATTCAACAGACCCTAAAAACTATTCACGGAAATATGGTGGACAATTATTAGTAGATGCCGAGCATGATATTCATCAATTAAATGCGCTGATAGAGCAAGGTGCACAGCTACGTCAAACGAAAATTACAGAGGTATTTACGTGGGAGGATTATTTAGCGCAAAATCCTCAAGCGGTCATGGTCTATGCAATTACACAGGATGGGGATATTGTGTTAGATATGGTCAATAAATATGATGATATAAAGCATGAGCCACATACGATTATTAGTTTAATTGGCTAACATCAGCCACTCTAGTCGGGAATTGACCGTTTAGAGTGGCTGTTTTTTTAATGGAATGCCCAGTGCAAAAATAATAGCTACCGAAGCCTTGCCAGTGTTATACAAAGCAAGCATAGCCAATAAAGGGATGCAATGACATCATGGCTTTAAATGACCCCAAAATGCTCCATAGCCCAATACCAAGGAGGAATTGGAAAATCGGATTTTCCCCTGCTAATTGGACATCGATTTCTAAGAAGAAACGTAGTGTTACATAGAGTGCCATGGCTCACATAATTCGCTGTAAATGTGTCTTGCTAAAAGCGTCAGCATATTTTAGACCATAGCCTAGTGCGCGATCTAGGAAAATATGTGCCAGCCAAATCAAAGCCGTCATCAGAAGCGTTGGGATTGATGCTATAAAAGCAATCACCATAAGGAGCGCAGGTAGTACAAAGCTATGCCCGATATTATAGAAGGAAGCGCCTGCTTTTGTATGCCATAGATAGCCGAGCATTGTAATATCAGGCAGCAGGAGGAACAATAGAAAAGAAAGCCATGAAAAATCTAAGTATCCATAAAAAAAGATTGTGATGCCAAAGGCAATCAGATATTCGACAGTGATAATGTTGCGGGGCTTCAGCTTAATCACGCCCTTTTCGTAAATTTTGATACATATCCTCTATTAATTCAGCGATTTTTTCCTGATTTTCTTCATAGTGTCCATCTGCCATATATGCTTGCGTAAGCTGTAAGGATTGCAATGCATGCTGATAAAAATGTAGCTGCTGCTTGATAGCAGTAATTTTTGAGGTGAAAAGTTGCATGGTTGCCTGATTGCAGGATGTTGAGATGGGTTTTTGATCGAGTGCCAGTAGCTGCTTTATTTCTTGTAATGTAAAGCCAAGCTGCCGTAGCACAATAATTAATTTCATGGTGTGCTCGCAGTCAGTATTGAAAATACGATAGCCATTGTCCTGCTTTAGAGGATGGAGCAGCCCTTCCTTTTCATAGTAACGAATTGTATCGGTTGTCACAGCAAATTTCTCAGCGAATTGTTTAATTTTCATGATACACACCTCCTATAGTGATCCTAACATTGGAGAAGACTCCAAGGTCAAGAAGTATTTGCGAGAAGATGAAACGGTCGGCTATTGGCAATCGTTTATAGTGTAAGAGGGGGAGGTGGACGCCATACTTGACAACATAATCGATGAACATGCAGAGCATTTATTACGTCTTGCCTATTTTTATGTGAAAAACCGTTATGCGGCGGAGGATATTGTGCAGGAGGTTTTCATTAAATTTTCACAGCGGGATTATGAGGAGCGTGGACAGCTAAGGGCTTATTTATCAACGCTAACAATTAACCAAAGCAAGGATTATTTAAAAAGCTGGCATTATAAAAAATTATTATTACAGGAAAAAATATTTCCTGCACAGGTAAAGAGGCAGCGGGATGAGCTTGTTGCGGAAGAGGAGCGTTCCCAGATTGGAGCCGCCATTTTACAGCTATCATTGCTCTATCGAGAGCCGTTAATTCTTTATTATTATGAGGAAATGAAGGTTCATGACATTGCTCAGCTACTCGGCGTTTCTGAAAATACGGTAAAAACAAGGCTGAGGCGGGCAAGGGAAGCTTTAAAGCCTCATCTACAGCAGGAGGAATGGGAGGTGCTACAGCATGAATAATCTACAAAAGGAATTAGCAAAGGTTGCAGGGGATATGACAGCCAGCAAAGAACGAGTGAAGGTACGCGTCTTACAGCATCAAACAAAGCGCCGTCAAAAGCCACTACGTTTTGCAATACTGACAACGATTGTAACGCTGTGTATAGCAGGATTTATACTTGTGCAGTTTGCAGCGAAGGAAACTGAGCAGGGAGCCTTACTGTTGAATGAAGCGCAGTTTGAGCATTTTAAGCAGCTCAGTCGTATTTGGGGGTTTAGTCAGGAGGAGGGATTTTCTAAAGAGGATATTTATCGTAGCTATGAACAGCTTGTTGCCTCCTACTATTTTGGCGAATCATTAGGTCTTACGTATACAAAGGCAGAGCTGGAGGTGGAGCGACAAAAGCAGATTGATGAACTAACATCGTTTCAGCAATCACCTAACCACGCAAAGCTATTTCGTGGGTTAGCGCCAGCAGAATATGTAGAAGCCTATGCGGAGTCATTGTTACCGATGTATACAATGAGAACAAAGCTGTATGAGATGTATCGGGAAAAATATCCAGAATTTGCTACTTTTTATGAAGTGGCTGATCTGGATGCTAAGCGTTATTTTCAAGCTCATTTTGCGGAGCAGCTAAGCGCATTTCAGCAGGCACATCATATGAAGCAAGCTGATTATGCCCAAGGCTCCAATAAAGTAGGAACCGTTGCTCATATAGAGGAGAATATGTTTTTATTTGTAGAAGGAGTTATCCCAGCAGATATTGAACAGCTATCGAAGGAAGAGGTTTTCCAGCAATATAAAGGCGCTAGATGGTATCCACTATTAGCTGACTTTTCGATAGCACAAGGAGATTATTTAACATTGCGTTCACTGCAAGAGATGGTCAGTGAAAGGAATGGAGCTATCTATCAATATGGTTTAGCAGATAGCGTGAAGGTTTTTCAGCCAGATGTTACAAAGCGGCTGGAGGTGCATAATGAGCAGGAGGTAGCGCAAATTTTGCAGGGACTGAGCTGGCAGCCGAAAGCGTATCTTGGTAGACCACCTGCGTATTCCTTTTTACTAGAAGGTGTGCGTATTGAAATTTGGAAGGGCTATGATGGGGCATTACATCTTTATAAAATAGGGAGCGGGGAGCTTCAGCTAAAGGGTGAGCAAGCACAGCAGTTAAAAGCCCTTTTAGGCATAGCAGCATCTTAAATTATTATTTTTGAACAAGTTTCCATTATGGAAGCTTGTTTTTTTATTATGATGCATATGTACCATCTTAACAGAACTTCTAAGATATAATACAATTAAATTGTACAATACCTAGATAAATATACTAATAATTAGGATGAATGACTTAATTACTGTGGCATAAATGAGTCTAAAGGATTGTAATATTTTATCGGTGTGGGTAGTATTAAAGAAGTGAGGGCAAAGAGAAGGAGGGGCGGTATGAACACACAAGAATTTGAAGAATTATGGATTACGCTCAATGAATTGTATAATGCGAATCGCTTTTTAGAATATATAGAAATTAGCAGTGCCGCAATTGACAGTGCCATTAAGCTTGGGGTGTACGACAAAGCTATTCTTTTATTAAACTATAGCTGTGCTAGTTATTTTTATACAGGTGATTTACAGCTTTCTATGAGCGTATTGGAGCGCTATCGAGAGCTAACCTTTCAGCATGGCAACGACATTGATGTTATTCAATATTACAATTTAGCATCGATTTATTGGGGAACATTTGGTCATTTAAAGAAATCGGAGGAGCTCATGTTAAAGGGGCTAAAAATTGCTGAACATATTCAGCATGCCAAGAGCTTAGGAAAGCTTTACAATAATTTAAGCGATTTAGAAATTTCAATAGGTAATTATCAAAAAGCAAAGGACTTCGCCTTTAAAAGTCTTTACTATGCTAATGCTTTTGAGGTAAAGCATCAAGAGCCTTTTACAGATATTTTGCACCCTAAAACAAACTTAGCGATTGCTCATATTGAGCTGGGGGAATTTCAGGAGGCGAATACACTGCTGCAGGAGCTATTAGCAACGATTCAGCAGCCGCCATACTCAAAGGTGCAGTTAGAGGTATTTAATGCTTATGCCTTGCTATGTGAAAGGCAGGGACGTGTAAATGAAGCAATTGATTTATATCAAAAAACAAAATATTATGCTTTGCAAAATAATGATTTAGCCATGCTGCAAGCAATTTATAATTCCCTAGTAAAGCTCATCGAGGAGCAGGGCAATAAAGTTGTTTTATGTGCTGTGCAAAAAGAGTATATTAATATATTGCTAGAAATGCAGCGAGAAAACTATGCGCATGTTTTGTTTGAAATGGAATATAACGACCATAAAAAGCAATTTGAAAAAAATGCCTATATTGATCCGCTGACAAATATTTATAATCGTCGTTATTTTGATGAGCAGGCAGAAAAAATGACGGAAAAAGCAGCCGCAAGCCATCAGTCATTAGCACTTATTATGGTGGACCTAGATCATTTTAAAGAAATTAATGATAAAAATGGTCATTTATTTGGCGATGATGCCTTAACAACGACAGCCAAAACGTTAAAGGACTTTTTTCAGTTTCTTCCGTCGATTGTCGCCCGCTTTGGTGGGGATGAGTTTATTATACTGAGTGAAATAGCAGAGGGAGAAACAATTCAAACAATGGCTGCCAACCTTTATCAAACATTATCCTCACTATCCTTAACCGTGCAGGAGGAGGTTGTGCAGCTAGCGTTTAGTATTGGCGTAAGCACAAATGAGCAGGGCAAGATTGTAAAGGTGGAGGAGTTGATTCGCCGTGCAGATACAGCGCTCTATGCCTCTAAGCGTAATGGGCGCAACCAAATTACACACTATAACCATTATTGTGATATGGGAAATGGTATATAAGCAAAAGGGGGCACTTCATTAAAAGGAGTGCCTCTTTTTCATGGAATACAATAACTTTTATCAACAAAAATTTATTGTAAAACGATAAATTGTATGATAAAGTCAACAGAAGAATTAATAAATGAGGTGTATGAAATGAAACAGCAAACACTTTTTTTAAAGACGGCTGTTGTGTTAATGGGGTTGCCTATTTTAGTGTTATGTATATGGAGGGTTCCTTCGCTTGCGTTGAAGGCCATACAGTATTTTCCGAAAACAACGCTGTTTGCTTTACTAATTATTTATGGAGCGGCGATTGCCTTTTTTATTGCTTTGTACATGGCTTTGAAGCTATTAAGCTATATTGACCAAAGCATTGCCTTTTCGGGACAGTCTGTCAAGGCTTTAAAGAATATTAAATTTTGTGCGATAATAATTAGTAGTTTGTATGTGATCGGTATGCCGCTTATCTACTACGTAGCGGAGGCTGATGATGCGCCGGGGCTTATTATTATTGGTCTAGTAATTATTTTTGCTTCCTTTGTGATAGCGGTTTTTGCGGCTGTGCTTCAAAAGCTTTTGGAAAATGCCATCGCTATCAAATCAGAAAATGATTTAACGATTTGAGGTGAAGATTATGGCGATTATTATTAATATTGATGTGATGCTGGCGAAACGGAAAATGAGTGTAACGGAGCTTTCGGAAAAAGTGGGCATTACAATGGCGAATCTTTCAATTTTAAAAAATGGCAAGGCAAAGGCTGTTCGTTTTTCAACGCTAGAGGCGATTTGCGAGGCGCTGGATTGTCAGCCCGGCGATATTTTAGAATATCAAAAAAATAAAGATACATCATCATAGTACAAAGCTAAGAATCCGTAATGACCGAGCGCATTATGGATTTTTTTGTATCGAAAGTGTTAGCGACAGGTACAATTACGCTGGGGCGTAATTGATGGAAAAATGAATCGTAATGACAGTGGCATCCGTCAGTAGTGGAGAAAGAGGGTGAGAGCAATGATGGATATTGAACAAATTATCGAGGAGCATGGCGATTATTTAGTAAGGGTTGCCTATTTATATGTGAAAAATCAGGCGACTGCTGAGGATATTGTCCAGGATGTGTTCATTGCCTTTTATCAAAAGCAGGAGCAGTTTCGCCAAGAGGCATCATTGCGTACATATTTAGTAAAAATGACGGTCAATCGTAGCCATGATTATTTACGAAGCTGGAAAAGCAAACGCTTAACATTGTTGGAGAAAATAACAGGCCGTACAACAACCGTTACGCCTGAGAAGGAAATGCTCAAGAAGTCCGTGAAGCAGGAGCTAATTGAGGCATTATTTACATTATCAGTCATGTATCGAGAGGTGTTGATTTTGTATTATTTTGAGGAGCTGTCAACCGTAGAAATTGCGCAACTTATTCGCTGCCCTGAGGCAACCGTTCGCACACGATTACAGCGGGCGCGCAAACAGCTTGCAACAGCCATTGGTCATTTTGATTGGGAGGTGCTACGCCATGAATCGATTTAAAGAGGATGCGCTAAAGGAGCTACAGCACATTAAGCTGTCACCACAGCGCAAACAGCAAATGGCTGATAAAGCACGGCACGCAAAGCAGCGTCAGGCGGGCAATCAATGGTCATACCGTTTGGTGCTTGCAGCGTTTACAATACTGGCGCTAGGCTTTAGCTATTTAATCATGCAAAAGGGACAACAGCCACTAGGTCAACAAACAGCAAGCTCAGCGGATACATGGAGCTTGTGGTCATTATGGGCATCAGATATTGTCAGGGGGCTTTGTGTGCTGGGCTTATATATGGGGCTGGGCTATTTTGTTAAGTACGTGCTGCGGAAAAAGGGCTATGGTTTACCTGTTTGTATTGCATGTGGAGAGAGCTGGTCGAAGAAGGAGGCGCGTCAATTACATCGCAAAAATGATAATATTATTTGTCCATCTTGTGGGAAAAAGCAATATCGCACAAAGAAGTCGATTCAGGCTAGTGGTGTGGTAAGCATTCCAGTAAGCTTTATTGTTTTAGCACCACATATCTTCCAAAATTTTTGGCTGGGTATTCCTATTAGCTTAATCGGGATGTGGCTATTTTATCGTCAAGTAGCGCCATATACATTTAAGCTGCAGGACAAGGATTCTGTAAATGAGCCTTTATGGTAAAATGATAGGATAAATGTAAGGTTATAGAGGAAGGAGGAATGCTTGTGGCTACATTATGGACTGGTGGGAAAATTTATACAATGGCTCAAGCTGGTGGCACAGTGGAGGCGGTTCTTGTTGAGGATGGCAAAATTATAGCAACGGGCTCTGCAGCAAGCTTGTCATCCCAAGCGACTGCGATTCAGCATTTACAGGGCAATGTCATGTATCCAGGCTTTGTAGATAGTCATTTACATATTATTGGCTATGGTGAAAAGCTAAAGCATATTGATGTATCCACTATCACAAGCAAGGAGGCTTTACTGGCTAAGCTACAAGAGCCAATGTCGAATGCCTTGCCGCATGAGTGGGTCACTGCTATTGGCTTCAATGAAAATCAATTTGAAAGCCCCATTTTTCCGACATTGGCGGAGCTAGATGCACTTGGTGGTGCACATTTAATTATTAAACGTAGCTGTCATCATTTAATTTTAGCCAATTCCAAGGCACTCGCCTTTGCGGGAATTACAGCCGATACACCTTCACCAGAGGGTGGTGTAATTGAGAAAGTAGACGGTAGGCTAACAGGTGTATTAAAGGACGAGGCTTTATATTTAATGGTGAATCATATGCCACATATTACACCTGCCTATATTGAGGATGCCTTAACAAAGGCTATTGCTTCCTTGCAGTCCTATGGTTTAGTCGGCGGGCATTCTGAGGATTTAAGCTATTTTGGACCACCAAGCCAGCCGATTCAGGCTTATCGCAAAATTGTCGAGCAGCAGCAATCCTTTAAGGTGCATTTATTACAGCATCATACGGTGTTTGAAGAGGTAGCCAAGATGAATCAAGCCTCTTCGCCATATGTGGAATTTGGCGCAATGAAAATTTTTATAGATGGCGCATTTGGTGGGCGAACGGCTGCCTTGCGTCAGCCCTATTGTGATGACCCTCATCATGCAGGAATGCTTATTCATACAAAGGAGCAATTAGTGGACTATGTGCAGCTTGCTCGTCAATATGGACAAGCTGTTGCTGTGCATGCTATTGGTGATTTAGCGGTGGAGCTTATATTGGACGTTTTTGCCGCATATCCACCATTGGCAGGGCAGTTGGATCGAGTGATTCATTGTAGCTTGGTGGATAGCGCTATTTTAGCTAGGCTTGCTACCTTACCTGTGGCAGTTGATATGCAGCCGCAATTTGTGCAGGGCGAGTATGAGGCGGAGCTGGCAAAGCTTGGGGAGGAGCGGGCACAGGGCTTGCATCCATTAAAGTCCCTGCTTGATCATGGGCTTATTGTAGCAGGTGGCAGTGATGCACCAGTGGAAATACCGAATCCGCTTTATGGTATTTATGCGGCTGTGACACGATGCAATATTGGGGAAACACATGATGGCTACAATCCACAGGAAAAAATTTCACGCTTTGAGGCAGTGCAATTGTATACAGTAGGAGCGGCAGCTATTATTAATCAACACCATGTTCGTGGTAAAATTATGGAGGGCTATACAGCAGACTTCACGATTTTAAAGGATGATATTTTTACGGTGGCAATTGAGCAGCTACCATTTATACAAGTTGCCTCTACAGTTGTGGATGGGCGTATTGCCTATGAAAGTCGTTGCGAGGATTAATCCTTGCAGCGATTTTTTGCTGTTTCGTTGCATATGTTATGTTAACGATTGATGGAAGCAGGGGGGAGTATGTGCATCAGGCAGGACAAGTAATGCAACAGGCACTACGTAATATTTATAACTACTGCTTAGATTATGTACAGGTGTTTGCATTGATTCGAATTTTCCAGTTTTTATGTATCATCCCTGTCACATCTATTGCCTTAAAGCTTATGCTACGCATTACAGGCTATACACATATAACAGAGCAAAACTGGCAAAGCTTTGTGGCACATCCTTTGGTGATTGCTATGATTTGCCTGTTAATTTTGCTATTTTTATTATTTATTTATTATGAAATGGGCTTTTTATTTTTAATGGCCTTTCATCAGCAAAGAGGTATGCGTTATCGCTTTTTTCCTTTATGGCAGCAGCTTAATCGAAAGGTTATTTACTTTTGCAGTATTCAAGTAGTGTTTTTAATTGGATACATTGCGCTTTTATTGCCACTAGCATCCTTTCTGTTGCCACTCACCTTAACCCAAACGATTGCCCTTCCACAGTTTTTAACAGAAGAAATGATGAGCAGCCGAGCGGGCAGGTTAGCCTATACAGTGGTGGCAAGTATTGCTGTGATAATCGGTATTCGCAGTATTTTAACATTGCCGATTTTTACCATTCAGCCTAATATTTCAATTTTCCGCTCCCTTGTGCAAAGCTGGCGTTTTTCCAAGCGAGGCTTATTTGAATTGGTAGTGCTATTAGCGATGCTACTAGCAGGTCATTTATTTGTGATGCTCGGTATAACGGTGATTAGCCTGTTTCCGCTTTATTTGATAGAGCGTATCATGCCAAGTGCTGCCCTTGTTACGGCTGGGCTGACGCTGGCATTTTTAGAGATCGTCTTTGTCGTGCTGTTTAGCTTATTGCAGGCAATGTTTTCACAGATAATGGTAGCCATCACCTATAATACGCCCGTTTTAGGGAAGGTTTCCATGGCTGTGCGGCACAGAAATCGCTACTATAAGCTATTGTTTGTCATAAGCTGTATTATTTTTAGCGTATTAAGTGTGATGAATATCCAGTCATTGGAGAAAAGTGTTTATGCACCTGATACAAAAATTATTGCACATCGTGGCTATGTCGCAGGCAATGTGGAAAATACGATTAGCGGCATCGTGAGCGCTGCTAATGCAGGGGCAGATTTAATTGAAATTGATATTCAGCAAACCGCTGATGGGAAGTTTGTCGTATTCCATGACCGCACATTGCGCCGACTTGCTGGTAAAAGTGGTGTGATTGCCAATATGACGCTTAGCGAATTACAGACATTAACCATCCATCAAAATGGCTATAGCGATAAAATTGCCTCCTTAGAGGATTGTATTGAAATTGCTAAGGCGTTGGATGTGGCATTGTTAATTGAATTAAAGGTGCATGGTCAGGAAACGGAAGATATTTTGCCGCAATTAGTGGAAACATTGCGCAAATATAAGGTGCTGGACACCTACTATGTGCAGTCGGCTGATGGGCAGAAAATGATGCAATTAAAAAAGCTTGTGCCGCATCTGCGGGTCGGCATTGTTTATGCGTTGAATATCGGACCGATGGAGGAGCAGGTTGATTTTATTGCATTAGAGGCATCATGGGTAACGGAGCCGTTAATTGAGGAGCTGAAGCAGCGCCCGATGGATTTATTTGTCTGGACATTAAATGATGATCGGTCATTACAAATATTTATGGAGAAAAATATTAGCGGCATTATTACTGACCATCCTGATATTGCTCGTGAGCTACGAGCAAAGCAAAGCGAGCATCAATACTTTCTGCAGCGAGTCCTCCATCGCCTACGCTTTATTTTTTAGCAGCACAGAGCGAGGAAGGGAGAGTACCCGCGGAGTCGAGAGAAATACCTGCGAAATGAGAGCGAATATCCGCGGAGTCGGGAGAAATACGCGCGAAAGCAGGTGAGTGATGAAAATATTTCCTCTAGGTGTAACTTTTTGAGGAGCAGGGGCGACTACTTCTATGAATTCGCGAAATAAAGGAGATGCTTTTTGTATGAAAATGACGAAAGTCGTACCATTTGCTCTAACAGCATTATTAGTAGGGGGCGCGATTGGAGCTCCAGCTGCAGCAGCAAACGAAGGAGAGGCTGTTGTGACGAACGCAGAAAATAGTGAGCAACAAGTGCAGCCAGTTTTTATTCAAGTAACAGGTACAGTGGAAAATGTAGAGGTACGTGAAAACGCAACCTACTATACAGTGGTTGACGGTGACAATACCAATATAATGGTTGTAACAAACGAGTCATTAGTGTTCGATAACACAGGAAAAGAAGTTAAGCTGCAAAAAGGAGATAACGTATCGTTTTATTCCTATGCGAAAAAGCCTATGCTTGCGATTTATCCGCCACAATACCATCCAGAAGTTATTATTGTGGAAACAGCAGAAATGGGCACTGTAGAAGTGGATTTCTTCAATAAAGAATTGATCGATACAGAAAACTATGTCAAATTAACAATTGGTCAGGATACAAAGCTACAAAGTGCTTCTGGCAAAGCAGTAAAGGCTGAGGATTTAGCAGGACAGCATTTAGTTGCATTCTACACAGTGGCAACAATGAGCATTCCAGCACAAACATCCCCTTCAAAGGTCATTGTGTTAGATCAAATAGAGCAGGATGAGCCCGCTGCAATTCCAGCAGCTGTGCAAGACATCATCAACAAGGATTCCTATGAAGTGGATGGCACAACAATGGTGCCGCTACGAGCAATTGCAGAGGAGCTTGGCTTTACAGTAAAAGCAACCGCAACAGGAGCGATTATTTCTAAAGGCGCACTATCGTATACGATTACACGTGGGCAAAAGGAATATGGCTACAATAAAGCACTGCGCCACTTCAATGTAGCACCAGCTTTATTAGAGCCTTCAAAAACATATGTATCTGTTGAATTTATTGAGGAATTAGTAAAATAAGCAAGTCAAACCCCTTTATGGCAAAACCATAAAGGGGTTTTATAATGGAAAGATTTAAAAAAAGTTTTGGACAATAAACAAAAGAGGAGAGCTTATTTTTGTTTTTTTCAAAAGATTTTTAAAAATCTGATAATTCATTGACTTTCCTTGTGCTTAAAAATATGATGTTCATTAACCGGTGAATGAAGAAATGCTTTAAAGCAGAAAATTGCTAACATAGAAGAGGTGAAATTGTTTGAAATCTATAGGGAAAAGAAATTTGTTTTTCGCTGCTAGCTTTATTGTGCTAGTTTTACTCGCTAGTTTTCCAGGGTTATTTGATTTTAGTAATAAAATTGAGCCACGTATTTTAAGCTTACCATTCTCATATTTTTGGCAATTCTTTATAAATATTTTGATCTTCCTATTATTAATAACGTGGTATTTGGTAGATGCCAAATATGGTGATTTAGATATTGATATTGAACCTTTGACAAAAGCACAATTGCAGGAATTGGAGGTGAGAAAATAATGCTATCGATAATCTTTATTGTTGTGTTCTTTGTTATTGTGTTTGCGATTAATGCGAAAAATTTTGGTGTTAAATCCTTTGAGGAATACGCAACAGCACGAGGCAGCTTTGGGGTGCTGGCGATTTCATTAGCTGTATTTTCTACATGGTATGTAGGCGCTACCTTTACAGCATTTGCAGGATACTCGGTTGGCTATGGCTTTATTGGACTGTATGTACTGACCTATGCAACATTAACAATGCTTTCCATGTACCTAGTTGCCGAGAAAACATATATTTGGGGGAAAAAATATCATATTGGCACTCAAGCAGAGCTAATGGATTTGCGCTATAAAAGCAGTATGGTGCGTTTAGTGGTGGGGATTGCGGGCATTGTCTTTACAGCGCCTTGGCTATTGATGGAATGGATTACACAGGGCGTTATTTTTAACTACGCTACAAATGGTTTAATCAGTCCTGTTGTTGGTATGCTAATTGGCATTGTGGTCGTGCTTGCCTATGTGTCCTTAGGTGGTATGAAATCAGTAATTACAGCGAATATTTTCCAAGGTGCATTTATGTTTTTTGTTGGCACTGGCGTTATGCTCTATATGATTTTTAAATTTTCGGGTGGTATTGCGGCAGGGATGGATTCCTTAGTGGCGAATCACCCAGAAACATTAACATTCCCGGGACCAGGCTGGGAGTTGCCTACCGCATTTTGGACGTCCATTATTGTGACAAGTGGCTTGGGCGGCTTTATGTGGCCGTGGGTTTACAATAAATTATTTGCCTCAGATAGTATTCGCTCCATTAAGCAGTCTGCATTGATTGCACCGATTATTGGCGCAATATTCTATGTGATATTCCAATTATTAGGAAATGTGCTATATATGAATGACACTGCCCGAAATAAGCCTGAGGAAGCCTATATGTGGGCTGCTGGAGAAATTGGTCCAGTCGTACTTGCGCTTATGTCGACGGTTATTATGGCAACAAGTATTGCAACGGTAAGTGGTATTATTCAAGCGATGTCCACGTCCATTTCTCGTGATGTAGCGACGGTGATTAACAAGGATATTTCTGAAAAAACAGCGATGAAAATAGCGAGAATTTCAGTGTTTATTATTGGTGCAATATGTGCTGTTCTTGCAACGGTTGATGTTGGCGCATTAATCAATATTGCCTTGCTATCCTACCAAGGGATTATTATGATTTTCCCTGTTGTGATTTTAGGGCTTTATTGGAAGCGTGCCAACAAGGAAGGTGCTCTTGCAGGAATGATTATTGGCACAATTGTTTCCATGACATTAACGGTAACGGAGCCTGCATTGATTGCAAATTTAGGCTGGTCTGCTGGTGTTTATGGACTTATTACCACAACGGTTATTATGCTTATTGCTGGCTATGCAAAGCCTGTCGAGGCACATGTGGAAGACCTATGGAACGATATTGAAACAGCCAGAAGCAATAAAAAATCTGTACCACTCAATGCTATTGACCCTGCATTGGCAAATACGAACCTAAAAAACGAGTAAATAAGGAGGAATAATATGAAAAATGTTTTATCTTCTGAAAAAATAAAGCAAGAGCTGGTGGCAATGATTGATGAAATGCGTGAGGACATTATTCGTTTAGCAAGTGATATGGTGAAAATTCCAAGCGTGAACCCAAATTATGATGGTGTCGTGAAAGAGGAGGTCATCGGTGGGGAAAGGAACGTCCAAGAATTTCTGAAGCCTCTTTTTGAGGAAATTTGTGATGAAGTGGATATGTGGGAAGTAGAAGCACAAAGACCAAATTTAGTTGGCGTGATAAAGGGGGCGGGTAATGGCAAGTCATTGATTTTCAATGGTCATATTGATGTAGTGCCACCAGGCCCGAACACTGATTGGAAATTTGAAGACCCCTTCTCAGGGAAAATAGAGGATGGCAAGCTATATGGACGTGGAGCCTGCGATATGAAGGGCGGGATAGCAGCCCAAATCATGGCTGCTAAAGCATTAAAAAAATTAGGCATTCAATTAAAGGGTGATCTATTGCTAGAAACAGTTGTTGGCGAGGAAACAATGGATCATGAATTGGGTGTTACAGCAACAGTAGAAAGAGGCTATACGGCAGATGCAGCGATTGTATCTGAGCCATCTGGACCTCCGCAAAGCTTAGCCGTAGTACCTGTAAGCCCTGGCGTTATTCGTATGCATATTACCGTGAAAGGGAAAACAACACATGCTTCTGTAAGAAGAGAGTTTATTCGTGCAGGAGGCAAGCATGGTGAGGTGGGCATTAATGCGGTAGAAAAAGGGATGTATATTGTCCAAGCCCTTCAGCAATTAGAGGAGGAATGGGGATTCACCAAGACGCATGATCTTTTTGAGCCAGGTCATTTCTCCATTCATCCGGGCATTATTCATGGCAAATCCTATGATGTGGACTTACCGTTTGTTGTTTCTGATTATTGTACGATTCAATATGCGGTTTGGCATCATCCATTAGAATCCTTTGAGGAAGTAAAAGCCGAAATTTTAGCACATGTCGACAGAGCTGTCCAAAATGATTTATGGCTACGAAATCATCCACCAGAGATTGAATTTTTATTGCATTGGCCAGCCTTCAATGTGCCGACAGATCATCCAATTGTACAAGCAACAAGCCGTGCGCACGAGGAAGCAACGGGAGAGGAAGCGGTTATTCATGGCTTTGTGGCAGTGGCAGATGCAGCGTTTTTAAATGCGAAAGGAATTCCTTCTATTATATATGGTCCCGGTAGCATTTTAGTAGCACATGCAGCGAATGAGTATGTACTAGTCGAGGATTTAATCAAAGCGGCAAAAACCTATGCCTTAACAGCCTTAGAGTGGTGTGGCATAGAAGAAATATAATAGAGGGGATGCTTATATGGGGAAATTAACAGGAAAAGTAGCATTTATAACAGGTGGCGCACGTGGGATGGGTAAGGAATATGCATTAAAATTTGCAGAAGAGGGCGCGGCAATTGTCATCACAGATATTGCTAAAAATTTGCAAAGTGTTGCCTATAATATGGCTGATGAATCGGAGCTAACGAAAGCAGTAAATGACATAAAGGGCTTCGGTGTGGATGCTTTAGGATTTATCGCAGATGTACGTCATTCACAGGAGCTGGAGGAGGCTGTGCAACAAACAATTGCACACTTTGGCAAAATAGATATTCTTGTGACCAATGCTGGTATTCTTTCCTATAACAAGCTATGGGAAATGCCAGAGGATCAATGGGATGATATGCTCGATATTTGCTTAAAGGGCACGTGGTTAACGTGTAAGCATGTCCTTCCGTATATGATTGAACGTCAAGCGGGAAAAATTTTATGTGTGTCCTCTGTTAATGGCTTACGAGGCGGGCAAAATGTAGGGCATTATGTAGCGGCTAAGCATGGTGTATTAGGGCTTGTAAAATCAATGGCAATGGAGGTCGGTCCATATAATATCCATGTCAATGCGATTTGCCCAACGGCTGTCGATACAACAATGGCAAACAATCAAGCCACCTATGACCGCTTAGCAAATAAAAAAGGGGCAACAAGAGAGGAGGCAACACCTACATTTGGCAACCATCATGTGTTTCCAAATCAAGATTTTATTGCACCAAAGGATGTGATTAACGCAGCATTGTTTTTAGTATCAGATGATTCCAATAATATATCAGGCTCACATATTGCGGTGGACGCAGGTTATTTAACAATGTAAGGGAGAGAAGTATATGGCAGGAAGATTACAGGATAAAGTGGTCGTTATTACAGGTGCAGCACAAGGAATCGGCTTTGCGACAGCGCAAAAATGTGGGCAGGAGGGCGCAAAAATCGTTCTGTCAGATGCGAATGTAGAGAAATTGCAGGAGGCAGCTCTTCAATTACAGCAAAATGGCTATGATGTTCATGCAGTTGTTTGCAATATTACCGATGAAGAGCATATTGCCAATCTGTATCAGGAAGCTGTAGCAGCATATGGTTATGTAACGACGGTTGTTAATAATGCAGGGATTTTTGTCAATAATACGGCTGAAACATTTGATGCCACTACGTATGAAAAAATTTCCGCTATTAATATTAAAGGCGTTATGCTAAGCACAAAGCACGCCATTCCATATTTAAAGGGGCAAGCGGGTAGCTCCATCGTCAATTTGGCATCCATTTCGGGCATGATCGGTACGAAAAACCATAATTTATATATTATGACAAAGCATGCGGTGGTAGGAATTACACGCAGTACGGCTGTAGAGCTTGGGCAGCATGGTATACGAGTTAACGCTGTTTGCCCGGGGTTAACGGATACAAATATGGCTGACCAGCTTATTGAGGGCGATGGCGGTGGGCAGGCTATTCGACAAGCCTATGAAAATGCCTATTTATTAGGACGGTTAGGCAAGCCAGAGGAGGTTGCGAATACGATTGCCTTTTTAGCCTCTGATGAAGCGTCCTTTATTACAGGTGCATTAATACCAGTGGATGGTGGCTATACAGCGACTTAAGTGTAAGAAGGGTGGCTCACATAACCGTTGAGTCACCCTTGTTTATTATTGAAAGGCAGGAAGTTGGATTTCCTCAAGCAAGAAGCCAATATAAAATAAAATTTGATCTTGCAGCTTTTCGGGATTGAGCTTGGAGATTTCTTTAATTAAACTTAGACGGTAGCGAACTGTATTTTTATGAACAAAGAGCTGCTCCGCGGTTTTATTAAAATCCGCATTATTAAATAAAAAGACTTTCAGTGTATGATATAGCTCCGCTGCTTTTTTCTGATCAAATTCCTTTAATGGTAGTAAATATTCCTGCTGAAGAAAGGAAGCTTCTTTTATTGGATGGTTCGAAAACAAAATGCGCTCAAAGTTTAAATGCTCAAAATGAATGACCTTTGCCAATAAATTTTTCTTTGTTTTGGCAAAGTGCAATGAAATTAATGCCTCGTTATAGCTTTTGACAATAGCTGATAATGTATATACTCGTCCGACTCCACCAAAATAGGTGACTTGGAGTTGATATTTTGCTAATAAAAAATCAATTTTCTTACAAATAAAATCAGCCGTTATTTCTGATGTAGTATCGAGCAGCAACACTAAATAATTATTGGAATCAAAGCAAATTTTCGTTAAAGTATACTTTTCTAATAAAAAGATTAGCTGAGAGGTTACGATAAAGGCATCCTGCTTCTGATCATCAGGAAATGTTAATTCAAGTAATAGTAATTGATAGGGATGATCTGCTAAATTCCAATTAACCTCTTTTGAAACGCGCACAATCTCCTCCGTACTATTAAATTTGCCACGAAACACATCTAAAAGAAAGCTACTTCTATTTTGCTGCGATAATGAAATAATGCTTTTGATTTTCTGTAGCTCTGTTAATAGAATAGCGGTTGCTTGCGAAATTGCCACATTGTGCCAAGAAGCACAAAGCGTTTGGCATTCCCAAATAATAATACAGCCCTCCAAATGGCGATTTTCATAAATCGGCTTTACATAGACAGAGATTGGTAGCTCTTGAAAGCTTTCTTTTGTCAAATTTTGTGTTTTCATCGTTTGGACAATGTTTGACAAGACATTCTCAAATACAGGCGGTAATGCAAAAGAGCTGTAGGATTTATCAATGGCATGCAAATAAATGGTTGTTTTTTTAGCAAGCAATTTTTCCATTAATAATGGTAATTGCTGAATATCGGATTTTGCTAATAGAAAGGCTTGGAATGCTTCATAAATATTTTTTATTTTTTCCAATTCAAGCTTTTGCTCATAGTTAATATAGTTGACAATAGGAATCATTAGATCAGCCCAAGGAATATTGCTATCCAGCTCAATGATCACTAGCTTGTAGTGCTCTGCAAAGCTTTGGATATCTGAAGAAATAGACGGAATATTTGAACCGATTTTAATGCCTAAGCCACTGACGCCTTTTTCAGCGAGTGAGCGAATGAACTGTTTGAAGGCTTCATCCGTGAAGGACGGAAAACCAGTTGTAAGAATGAAATTTCCGCGTTCGACTGAAGCACAGCCCTCTAGTGTATTGACGATTGTAGCTCCGTTTACTTCTGTAGCTAATAAACTTTTTCCCGATATTATTTTGGCATATTGGAACTCCTGTAGAAGCAATATATCTTTTATCCGCAAAGTCATCACCTCATTTATTTTAATGAACGGTGATAATGTATGCTCTATCATTTGTAGAAGGATTTGCAATGCTTTTGTTATAAAAGGTGAGATTACTAGTATAATACACGAAGTTTTTGTAATTTTCACTTATTAATTGGTAGAATTCATGTTTTTTGTGGATTTATGTTGTACATTTGGGGGTGAAATGGGCTATGCAACCTTAATAAAGAAAAAATCAGCCGAATAGTATTGACAATTGTGTGACTATTCTTTAAAATTCAAAACAAATCCACATAAATACAGAAATTTAGTGTTGGATTTGTGGATTTTATTGGATTTAACTTTGTGTTTGGAGTGATGGTGTATGTCTCTTTCATTTGAAGAACGTAAAAAAGTAATTTTAGATATTTTAGATTTAGAAGGAAAAGTGAAAGTAAGTGATGCTGAACAGTTATTAAACGTATCGGGTGAGACTATACGGAGAGATATGGATCGTTTGGAGAAGGAAGGGCTCTTACACAAAGTCTATGGCGGTGCTGTGAAAGCAAAGCAAAAGTATGAACGTACATTTGAACAGAAAACGTCACTGAATAACTTAGAGAAACGATTGATATGTAAGGCTGCCGCAAATATTGTGGAGGATGGTGATGTGATTTTTATTGGTCACGGCACAACAGCCTATGAAATTGTACGTTTCTTAGGTGATAAGCCAAATGTCATCGTGGTGACAAATTCTCTCCCCGTGCTATCGCTAGCAACAGAATGCTTTCAAGGAAAGATCCTTTTTGCAGGAGGTGAGTATGAGCATCGACAAAAATTTATGGGTGGTCCATTAGCCGATTTATTTTTCAATCAATTAAAGGCAAATAAAGCCTTTGTTGCTGCTGGTGGAATTTCCTTATCTGATGGCATTACCGATTATGATATTACTGGTGCAGCCATTTCAAAGAAATTAATAGAGCGTGCTGAAACAACCATAATTTTAGCGGATCATACAAAGTTTGGAGTTTCTACATTTGCGCATATTTGCCATTTAGAGGATGTTTCAATGATTATTACAGATCAAAAAAGCTCTACACAATGGCAGGAACGCTTAGCCCAGAAAAAAGTTGGGTTACTAATAGCAAGTGAAATGTTGGAGGACATCCATGGATAGGAAGGTGGAAAATATGGACTATTTTGCGAGTAAGCAAGAAACCTTACAAAAATCAATTGACTGGTGGAATCCAGGGAAAACGAAGCAATGGCAAGTGGATGGCGTAGATGTTGTGATCGGCAAACGAGAAGGCTATTACTTCTATGATGTGGATGGCAAAAAATTAATGAATGCCCATCTCAATGGTGGTACGTATAACTTAGGGCACCGTAATCCAGAGGTCATTGCAGCACTAATAGAAGGAACCAATTATTTTGATATTGGTAATCACCATTTTCCATCGACAGCGCGCGCTCAATTAGCTGAAGCATTAGCACAATGCACACCAGATGGCTTGAAGTATACAATTTTTTCCAGTGGTGGGAGTGAGGCGATTGATGCAGCATTGAAATGCGCACGCTATGCGACAAAGCGTAAAAAAACGATTTCGATTAAAAATGGCTATCACGGGCATTCAGGCTTAGCCGTATCACTTGGGAATGAACGCTATTCCAAGCCATTTTTAAGTGAAGGCGATCCCAATGAATTTGTGCATGTGCCATTTAATGATCTCGATGCAATGGAACGTGAGCTTGCCAAGGGTGATGTTGCAAGCGTGATTATTGAAACGATCCCCGCAACATACGGCTTCCCATTACCGCATGCCAATTATTTAGCAAGCGTCAAGGCGTTATGTGAGCGTTACGGCGCACTTTATATTGCAGATGAGGTACAGACAGGCTTAATGAGAACAGGTAAGCTTTGGGGCATTGAGCACTACGGTGTTAAGCCAGATATTTTAGTAACAGCAAAGGGGCTAAGTGGCGGTATTTATCCAATTGCTGCGACAGTAGTGAATGAGCGCGCGGGTGGCTGGATGCAGGAGGATGGACTCGCACATATCTCTACCTTTGGGGGAGCAGAGCTTGGCTGTGTTGTGGCAATGAAGGTGCTGGAAATTTCACAACGACCTGAAGTTATTAAAAATGTTGACTATGTGGCACGCTATTTACGAACGGGCTTAGAGCAAATCCAGCAAAGATACCCAGATTTCTTTGTCGGTATTCGCCAGCTCGGTGTTGTGATGGGCTTAGAGTTTAATCATCCTGAAGGTGCGAAATATGTGATGAGCTCCCTGTACAAGCATGGTGTATGGGCGATTTATTCAATGCTTGATACACGTGTTTTACAATTTAAACCAGGATTATTATGTGATAAAGCATATTGTGATGAATTGCTGGAAAAATGTGAGGCAGGTATTAAAGAGGCAGCACAGCTTGTAAAGTTTGCACGTTATTAAAGGGGACAGGCTTATGATTTTAGTCAAACAAGGGGGTTTTCTAAATGGATTTTGTTGATTTAGAAGTGGCACTTTCTAACTTCCATCAAGCAGCGAATGATGCGTTGAAGGAATTTAGTTGTTTAGTAGAGGCATCTTGTAAAATGATTGATTATTCTGAAAATGCTACGTATCTTGTAGAAGATGCACAGGGCAAAAAATATATTTTACGAATTAGCCGACCCAATTACCATAAAAAAGAAGAAATAGAGGCGGAGATTGCTTGGTTAAATTCGCTCCATGAGCAATCTCCTATTGATGTATCATTACCAGTGCGAGCAGATGACGGTGACTACGTACATGCTCATCGCTATAATGACACAATTTATTATAGCACATTATTTACATTTTTGGAGGGGAATGCTCCTGATGAAAATAATGAAGAAAACCTAATTCAACAATTTGAAACATTAGGCAAAATTACAGCACTGTTCCACAAGCATACAATCGAGCAGCACGATCATTACGAAGATTTTCAGCGGATGATATGGGATTATGACACGATTTTAGGGCAATCACCAAAATGGGCAAGGTGGCAGGATGGGCTTGGCATGACACCCGCACGAATTGCTTTATATGAGGAAGCGTCCGAGGTCATTCGACAGAAGCTAGAGGCATTTGGCAAATGTAAAACACGATTTGGACTTATTCATGCGGATTTACGCTTAGCCAATTTACTCATCTATGGTGATGAAATTAAAGTGATTGATTTTGATGATTGCGGTTTCGGCTGGTATTTATATGACTTAGCAACATCTGTAAGCTTTATTGAGCATATGCCGTATTTGGAGGATTTAATTGCGTCATGGATCAAGGGCTACAGTCAAGTGCGGACATTAACTGATGAAGAAATTGAGATGATTCCAACCTTTATTTTAATGAGAAGGTTACAGCTTATCTCTTGGGTAGGTAGTCGTGATAATGAAACAACACGCTTGCTTGGCGAAAACTATACCATTCAAAGCGATGCCTTAGTGAAAAATTATTTAACAAAAAATAAAATTGTATAACATCCAAATAATTGTAAAGGTGGCGAACTAAATGACTTCAAAAAAGAATGAAATCATTGTTTTAAAGAAAGCCCTTACACCTATTCATTTATGGACAATTGGTGTTGGAATTGTTATTTCAGGAAATTATTTTGGATGGAACTTTGGCTTAAGTCAATCGGGCTATTTAGGCATGCTGATTGCTACGATATTTATGGCGATTATGTACTTAACAATGACGCTAGGAATCTCTGAATTATCGACAATGCTGCCATATGCCGGGGGACCATACTCGTTTGCTAGACGTGCCATGGGCAGATATATGGGCTTCATTACAGGCATAGGGGTTGTGCTGCAGTATGTGATTGCTGCACCTATTATTGCAATTGGGATTGGTGGTTATATAAGCTTCTTGTTCCCAGCAGTGCCAACAGTTGTCGCCGCAGCGTTTATGTATGCGCTCTTTATGGGGGTACACATTTTAGGCATTAAGGAATACGCAACGATTGAGATGGTGCTTGTATTTATCGCATTGGGATTATTAGTGCTGATGTATTTTGTGGGGCTGCCACAGATTCAAGTGGAGAATTTGTTCCCAGCAAGCGGTGAGCTAGTGCCAGGTGGCTTTAAAGGCGTGTGGTCTGCGCTACCATATGCAATGTGGCTATTTTTAGCGATTGAAATGCTACCGATGCTGTCAGAGGAAACGAGAGATGTACAAAAGGATATGCCTAAGGGGTTAATTTCTGGCATGGTGACACTGTTAATTTTATCTGTGCTTACAACGACAGTGGCGATTGGGCTTGCGGGCATTGATACGATGACAGTAGCAGAGGACCCACTACCAGCAGCGATTGCGGCAGCCTTTGGCAATACGTATTGGCTAGCGCAGGTTTTAGCATCTGTTGGATTAGTTGGTTTAATTGCAAGCTTTTCAGGTGTAATTTTAGCTTATTCACGTCAGGTTTATGCGCTATCACGTGCAGGGTATTTGCCAAGCATTTTATCGAAAATGCATAAAACACGTCAAACGCCTTATATGGCAATTATTTTACCGGGCTTTATTGGCTTAGTGCTTGTTATATTGTTCAATCCAGATGATTTAATTTTAATTTCTACATTTGGTGCATTAGTATCGTATATTACGATGAATTTATCTGTGTTGATTTTACGTAAAAAGGAGCCGAATTTATCGCGAACTTTTCGGACGCCATTGTATCCATTGACACCGATTGTTTCTTTAACACTAGCTATCATTGCGATTTTTGCGAGCTTCTTTGCCAATTTAACGTTTTTCGTTGTCTGTCTTGCGGTTTTTGCCGTTGCAAGTATTTACTACTGGCTATGGGCAAGACATCAAATCAATGAGGATGCACCAGAGGAGCGCTTTGCAAAGGAAGCAGTCGAGGAAGATAGCCAAATAACACAAGCATCTATACTAGAATAAAGCGTAGAGGATGTGTGCTTTATGCAAAAAGTAGAGTGGGTCATTTTTGATAAAGATGGCACAATTATTGACCTGGATTCTATCTGGATTCCATGGGCTAAAAATTTTTATCTAAATTTGACTGAAAATTCTGATTTAAAGATTGCGTTTTCATTACAGCACTTTTTAACAACAATCGGTGTAGCAGCCGATGGAGCAACGATTGACCCAACAAGCCCACTAGCTGTTGGAAGCATCCAGGAAGCAGAAACAATTATGGCTTACTTGCTTTATCAGCAAGGTATTGCTTGGAGTGAGGGTGTTACGCTAGCAAGAACAGCATCGAGCTTAGCAACAGCCCAGCAGGAAAATATAACGGTACAGGAATTACCGGGTATTCGACAGCTTCTGATGCGCTTAAAGGAGCATGGTATTCGCTTAGGCGTTATCACAGCAGATTCAACAGCACGAGCAGAATTACATGTAAAGCAGCTTGGGCTATGGTCGCTATTTGAATTTGTGCTTGGCAGTGACCAAGTAGCATCCAGCAAGCCATTTCCAGATTTAGCGCATTTGGCACGGGAACGCTATCAAGTATCGCTTGAACAGACAGTGATGATTGGTGATTCCAATGCGGATATGCTATTTGCTAAAAACGCAGGCATGCTCTATTCAATTGGCATTATTCCACAAGATGTCTATCCAAAAGATTATTTACCAGATGCCATGAAAATTATCGAAGCGTATGATGAATCGCTTATAACCTTGCTGACAGCGGAGGAGGATCAATATGGATAATGAACTTATTGCGAAAATTACAGCGTTAGTGATGGAGAAGGTGGCACAAATGCCAAAGGAGCAAATTCAAGGCTTAACACAGGCTGAATTGCAGGAATGGCAGTCCTTTCGTTTAATGACAGCAGCGAGTGACAGCGCTCAGCAAGCGCCAGCTATCATTGGAAACTATCAGCCATTGTCAGCGCATGAGCTGCAGCATTGGGAGGACCTGCATCGCCAGCAAGCATTCACGCAAGCAACAACAGCTTCATCTTCATCGTCTGATTTCATCGCATTTAAAAAATTTATATGATAGGCGGTGTCAGCAATGATAAAAGATCGAGATTTACTCTCTATTCAGGAGGTGCGCGATGCTGTTGCAGAGGCAGCGGAGGCTCAAAAAGTGTACGCTAGCTATTCTCAGCAGCAAGTGGATGCTATTGTTCAGGCGATTGCAGAGGAAGCCTACCGACAAGCTGAAAAGCTAGCTATATTGGCAGTAACAGAAACAAAAATGGGTGTGATTGAGCATAAAAAAATTAAAAACGAGCTCGCTTCAAAGGGTGTTTATGCATCCATCTGTCATGAAAAGACAGTAGGGATTGTGCATGAGGACCATACAGCAAAGCAAATAGAAATCGCCTATCCATATGGTGTGATTGCTGCTGTATCACCAGTAACAAACCCAACTGCCACTGCTATCTATAAAACGCTCATCGCGTTGAAGGCGCAAAATGCAATTGTCTTTAGCCCGCACCCAACGGCGGTAAACTGTACGATTGAAGCATTGAAAATTTGTCATGAGGCGGCTGTCCGTGCAGGTGCGCCTGCTGGCTTGATTCGCTGGGTAGCTCATCCGACGATAAAGGGCACAGAGGCATTAATGCAGCATAGGGCTGTGCAGCTTATTTTAGCGACTGGCGGCTCAGGGCTTGTGAAGGCAGCCTATAGCTCTGGCAAGCCTGCCTATGGTGTGGGACCGGGGAATGTTCCTGTTTATATCGATAAGACAGCGAATGTTGCCCGCGCTGTGCAGCACATTATTGATAGCAAATCATTTGATAATAGTACAATTTGTGCAACAGAGCAGGCAATAGTTGTGCATCAGGATGTGAAGGCACAGGTGATGGCAGCGTTAGCTCAAAATGGTGCAGCTATTGTGACGGGAGAGGACAGGCTAAAATTAGCACAGGTGATTTCCCCAGTGCCACGTACATTAAATACGGAAATTGTTGGGAAGCCTGCGATAAGCATTGCAGAGCTGGCACAGATTCAAGTGCCAGCAGGTACAAGGGTGCTTGTGGCAGAGGAGCAGTATATTGGTAAAGAGCATCCCTTTTCCATAGAGAAGCTATCGCCCATTTTAGGCTTGTATACAGCACATTCTCAGGAGGAAGCGATTCGACTATGTCAGCAATTGTTAGATGTAGGAGGACGTGGGCATAGTGCGGCGATCCATGCGGAAAACGATCAATTTGTTAAAGAATTTTCCATTCATATGCCCGTGTCACGGATTTTGGTTAATACGATGGCTTCTGTAGGGGCGGCGGGTGGCACAACGAGCTTAACGCCATCCTATACATTGGGCTGTGGTGCATATGGCGGCAATATTACAAGTGATAATATTACAGCTCGTCACTTAAGCAATAAAAAGCGCGTTGCCTATGGTATCAAGGAGCTAGCAGTGCCAAAGCCACAGCATCCGCAAAATATTCAACAGCCAGCAGTAGCAGTAAACACAGATGAAGAGGTAACGATTGATCCTGCGATGATTCGCAAAATAGTAGAAGATATTGTTACGAAATTAACCGTTTAGAGGAGGAGTTCACAATGAGCGTAGAAATTAATGGTGCATTAGGAATGATTGAAACAAGAGGATTGATCGGTTCGATTGAGGCAGCGGATGCTATGGTGAAGGCAGCAAACGTTAATATTGTTGGCAAAGTCCATGTTGGTGGCGGTATTGTCACGGTGCTAGTAACAGGTGATGTTGGCGCAGTCAAGGCGGCAACGGATGCGGGCTCAGAGGCTGCTCGTCGCGTGGGTGAATTATTGTCTGTGCATGTGATTCCTCGCCCACATTCAGAGTTACTTGCTATTTTACCAAAATAAGTGGAGGGGGTTGTCTTAATGCAGCACAATCCAATAGCGATCGCTGACAAAATCCCCATCGCTGTTTCAGCAAGACATTGTCATGTTAGCGAGGAGGATTTCCATTATTTATTTGGCACACAGGCCGTATGCACAAAATGGAAAGACCTGTCACAGCCCGGGCAGTTTGCCGCAGAGCAGGTGATTACCATTCAGGGTCCTAGAGGCTGCATTGACAAGGTGCGTATATTAGGTCCTTTTCGCGAGCAAACACAGGTGGAGGTCAGCCAAACGGATGCAGTGAAATTAGGGGTCACGCCACCTATTCGCATGTCGGGTGATGTGCAGAATTCCGCACCCATTACATTAATTGGCCCAGAGGGAACGATTCAGAAACAGCAGGGGCTTATTATTGCACAAGCCCATATTCATATGTCAGAAATGGATGCACAGGCTCTTTGTGTGCAGGATCAGGAAATTGTGAAAGTCGAGATTATAAATGACGTACGACAGCTACAAATCATGAATGTGGTTGTCCGTGTATCCCCAGATTTTGTCTTAGAAATGCATGTTGATACGGATGAGGCAAATGCAGCCTCTGTTGTACCAAACCAGTATGGCAGGTTGATTAAAATGGAGTGAAGTGAATGAATGTTCAACAATTACAGCAGCTCATTCAAGAAATTGTGACAACGCTTGTCCAGCCTAAAAAAAGATTATTGATTGTTCATCCCCAGACAGCAATCTCTTATAAGCAAATGGAAGCATTAAGCAGCTATTGTACAGTGGAAGAATGGCAAGAAGGCACAGATGCTACGAACATCCCCCAAATGTTCTACGATGCCATTGTTTTTCTGGAAGTTGACCAAGCGTTTATTGTTGCGAGTGCACAGGGCTTGCCGAATTCCCCAGCAGCCTTGTTTCTAGCAGACCTACTACTGAGGGGCGAGCCAGCTGTGCTAGTCCCTCAGCAAAAAATGGCTGAGGTGATGACCGCCCAACAGCCAAATGCCTATCGTAGTATGCTACAACAGCATATGGCAAGCCTAAAGTCGTTTGGCTGTGACTTGCAATTATTTTCACAGCTTATCCCTTCTATGAAGGCGACACAGCAGGATTTGTCCTTTGCCGATCAGCAGCCAGCATATATTACTGAGGAAATGCTTCGGACATTTCAGGGACAGCAGCTTGTGATTCCTGCTACTACAAGGCTAACGCCATTAGCTCTTGATGTGCTGCAGGAAAAAGGGATTACCATTCAACGAAAATAGCGAGTAAGAACATGTCAAAGTACGAGTGGAGTGTTGTTGCATGACAAAATCAATTGGTATTGTTGAAACGAGAGGGCTAGCGATTTCGATCCAAATAGCAGATGCCATGTTAAAAGCAGCAGAGATACGATTGCTTCGACAAGAAACGATTGATTTAGCGCTTGTAACAATCACGATTGAAGGTGATGTAGAGGCAATTCGAGAGGCAATTGCGATTGGTACACGGATGGCAAAAGCAGCGAATCAATGGATTGCCTCTACCACTATTTTACGGCCTGATGCTACGCTCACAGCATTAGTAGAGGAAATTGCGATAAAGCCGTAATGCTTTAATAGGCTATAAAAACAAGTGAAGGTTCACTTGATTAATCATGAAAGGGTGGGAAATAGAGATGAAGGTAGATTTAACTGGAAAGGTTGTATTGGTGACAGGTGGCAGTAAGGGAATCGGCAAAGGGCTTTCAACGGTTTTTGCTAAGCAAGGCGCACATGTCGTTATTGCGGCAAGAGGTCTTGATGCGGCTAATGAGCTAGTCACGGCATTAAAGGCTGATGGCTATTCGGCATCCGCCATCGCCGTGGATGTAGAAAGCTATGAATCTGTTGATCAGATGGCACGTGAAATAGCTGCTACCCATGGCGGTATTGATATTGTTTGTGCCAATGCGGGTATTTTTCCTTCTGTGAAGCTAGAGGAAATGACGACAGCCGATTGGGATCATGTGCTCAATGTGAACGCAAGAGGGACTATGTTTACTGTGAAGGCTTGTCTTCCTTATTTAAAGGAAGCAGCGTATGGCAGGGTCATCATTACTTCGTCGATTACAGGACCTGTAACAGGCTATGCAGGCTGGACACATTATGCAGCAAGTAAGGCAGCACAATTAGGCTTTATGCGTACAGCAGCGCTGGAATTAGCCCCCTATAAAATTACGGTGAATGCGGTTATGCCAGGCAATATTGCCACAGAAGGCTTGGATGGTCTTGGGGAGGATTATCTTCAAAAAATGGCAAAGGCTATTCCATTCGGCGGGCTTGGCAGTGTAGAGGATATTGCTTATGCGGCTTTATTTTTAAGCAGTAAGGAAGCAAGCTTTATTACAGGGCAATCCATTATTATTGACGGTGGACAAACATTGCCAGAGGACTCAGAGGCATTTTAACTTGCTGGATAAGGAGGAATAGAGATGAATCATTTAGGTGCATTAGGCATGATTGAAACAAAGGGGCTGGTAGGCTCGATTGAGGCAGCAGATGCCATGGTAAAGGCAGCAAATGTGCATTTGGTTGGGAAAGTACATGTGGGTGGTGGCATTGTAACCGTGCTAGTACGTGGTGATGTGGGCGCTGTCAAGGCTGCAACAGATGCTGGTGCTGCGGCAGCACAGCGAGTAGGCGAGTTGCTATCTGTGCATGTCATTCCGCGTCCTCATGCAGAATTAGAAGCCATTTTACCTGTACAATCGTGAAGGTGAGGTGGCTTTATGAATCCACAAATAATCGAGCAACTCGTTAATGAGGCGCTTGCCGAAGTACTAACGACCAATCAGCCAACACCACCTTCCACAAATGCTATTCCAATTGCTGTTTCGGCAAGGCATATTCATTTAAAGCAGGAGCATGTGGAGCATCTTTTCGGCAAGGGTGCAGCATTAACCGTTCAAAAAATGCTCTCCCAGCCTGGACAATTTGCAGCACAGGAAACGCTTATGATTGTTGGCCCTAAAGGCAGCATTGCCAATGTGCGCGTCTTGGGACCTGCACGAGCATTCACACAGGTAGAAATTAGCCATACAGATGCAATTGCATTAGGCATTCATCCACCAATAAGGGAATCAGGCAATATTGCAGGCTCTGCTAGCTGTACATTAGTTGGACCAAAGGGTAGCTTATTTTTGCATGAGGGTGTCATTATTGCACAGGCTCATATTCATATGTCACCACAGGACGCCAAGCATTTAGCTGTACAGGATGGGGAATATGTGGCAATCCAAGTGTCAGGTGTTCGTCCAATAACCTTTCAGCAAGTTAAAATTCGTGTAGCTGAGCATTATCAATTAGAAATGCATATTGATACAGATGAAGCGAATGCAGGCTTAATAAAGCAAGGGGCAATCGGCTCTATTTTCACAGCTTGTCAGCAGATTGCTTCAAGCGCTAGCCCACAAACGATGACTGTAGAGCTTACGCAAAAAATTATTACTGAGCAGGATATTGCACAGTATCAGGGCAGCACAATCATTGTCCCACAGGCAGCTATTTTTACCGCGCTTGCAAGGGAAACAATAGCGAACTTAGGCATTGAAATACAGTATAAAAAGGATGATTAAGCATGCGTATAGGGACAGTTGTTGGGAATATATGGGCTACTCGTAAGGAGGAGGGGCTACAGGGTCTAAAGCTACTTATTATTCAGCCTAAAAAAATAGATGGTCAGCTTGCTGAT
This sequence comes from Lysinibacillus sp. NPDC098008, assembly GCF_044760715.1. Classification (NCBI taxonomy): domain Bacteria; kingdom Bacillati; phylum Bacillota; class Bacilli; order Caryophanales; family Bacillaceae; genus Lysinibacillus; species Lysinibacillus sp. NPDC098008. The sequence continues at coordinate 77,629 of NZ_JBIWBA010000007.1, read as the reverse complement.
GAGCAAATTGTTGCAGCAGACCGTATTGGTGCAGGGGTTGGCGATGATGTGATTTTAACGATGGGCAGTGCAGCCGTTCGCAGCTTTTCTAAGGAAGTGATTTGCCCAATTGATGCCATTGTTGTTGGTATTATTGATAGGTCAGACGAATAGTGGGGTGAAAAAATGAAAGAAGCCATTGGGATGATTGAAACATTTGGCATGATTGGCTCCATTGAAGCGGCAGACGCTATGCTAAAGGCTGCTGATGTCCAGCTAGTGAGGCATGAGCTTGTAGATGGAGGCATTGTCACAATTATCGTTGCTGGTGATGTAGGAGCGGTGCAGGCGGCCGTGGAGGCAGGAAAAGCGACCGCGGAGCGTATTGGAAAGGTGCTTGGTGCACATGTAATTCCGCGCGCAGCAGATGATATTCACAGCATTATTCTTGAACAAAAGCCTGCTGCTAAGCCAGCCACAAAAGCATCCAAGCCAGCCGTGCGTAAAGCACAGTCGAAGGATGCTACGGATAGCGCAGCAGATCAATGATGAAGTGAAAGGAGTGATTGACAATGGGCTTTAAGCGTCCTAAAATTGCGATTATTGGTGCTGGGCATACTGGTACAACCGTTGCGCTGATGGCTGCACAGCAGGAGCTAGGCGATATTGTGCTTGTAGATATACCAGAGCTTGAAAATCCAACAAAGGGAAAGGCATTGGATTTATTACAAACGGCTCCTATTCAACAATTTAATGTGCAGATTACGGGCACGGCGGACTATACTGAAATCGCTCATGCTGATATTGTCGTGATTACAGCAGGAATAGCGCGCAAGCCGGGCATGAGCAGGGAGGATTTAATTAGCACCAATGCGGCGATTATTAGCACCGTTAGTCAGCAGATTCGGCAATATGCACCAAATAGCTATGCCATTGTCCTAAGTAATCCTGTCGATGCAATGACTTATGTTTGCCTGCAAGCAACAGGCTTTCCGAAAAACCGTGTGATGGGGCAATCAGGTATTTTGGACACAGCTCGCTTTAATACCTTTATTGCGGAGGCACTCAATATAGCTGTTGAAGATGTTTCTAGCTTTGTATTAGGGGGACATGGTGATGAAATGGTGCCGCTTGTCCGTTATACGTATGTTGGTGGCATTCCTTTAGAAAAATTAATGCCCCCTGCACAAATCGAGCAATTGGTAGAGCGCACACGTAAAGGTGGCGGTGAAATTGTGGAGCTTTTAGGAAATGGCAGTGCCTATTATGCACCTGCTGCATCCATTATTGTAATGCTAGAAGCTTTATTAAAGGATAAAAAACGAATTTTACCTGCTATTGCGTATTTACAAGGCGAATATCAAGTACAGAATGCCTGTATCGGTGTACCAGTTGTGCTTGGTGGCAATGGCATTGAAAGTGTGGTGGAGCTGCACTTAAATGCAGAGGAGCAGGAGGTCTTTGCCAACTCAGTGCAAGCTGTTTATCAAACAATTGACTATGTAAAATAGACATTGTGTATGTAGCTTGATCATATCCCCTTTAAATAGACAAACTGTATTAAAGGGGATTTTTGTATGCCAATTGAAGCAGCCTTTCTTCAGATTTTATTATTTTTAGTGCTGTACATACTAGTAGTTTATTATATTTTTAAATATATCTTTAATATTGATAATAAAGTCATCATAAAGTGATACGTTAAACCTGAGGACAGCCTCTGCTTTTTCCCTCTCTGTTATCTCCTCCCAATCAGGAATAACGGTATAAACATTATCTAGGTCGTAGTTCCCGTTTGGCTTCAGGATGTCATGGTTACAGACTACTCTATTTTTTTCGTCTACCATCTAAATATTTATCAAATAATACCGCTCAATTAGTAATGACTCGATTATGCTTAAGTATTGGACGTGGTGACATCAACATTGTTTCACCGTCAATGATTTTATAGCGAGGTTCTCTATTGCCCAATACTTTTTATGGGTGCTTACAGTGTAGCTATTTTATTGATAGGGGGCAGTCCAAGCTTCCCTATTCCTAGAACTGTTTTTCGAAGGATGTGGATGGAAGTTTCACGTGATCATGAACGAAAATAGCCTATTCCTCATAAAATAGAGAAGAATGATTGAAAAGGGTGAGGGGCTATGTTAGTCAGGAGTAAAGAAAAAGAAGAGCATCGTCAGGACATTGACCGTTGGGAAAATGATGGTGGAAGAAGCTTTTATGTATCATTCAAAAAATAATGAAACCAATTTTTATGTTGTCCGTATAAATAGATAAGTTTATTGAAAAAGGAGTACTATTATATTTTGAACCATTGAACAAAGCAATTATTATTTGTGATTTACCTCATTGTTATTGCGGATGCCTATTATACAACCTTGTATATTGAGCCCAAAACGCCACCGCAGCATCAGACCGTTAAAGCGTCTGTGATCACATTGATTGAAATTCGGTAGCAAGCCATATCAAAAGAAGCGGACAATCCGTCAGCAAGCTAATTTCCTGCAATTTCTACAGCAACGATTCTCTCAAAGGCATTTGACTGTATATCACGTTATACAAAAATTAGCTTTACGCCACGAAATTTTACGTTGCTAAGCTGTAAAATAGGATTGGGGGGCACAATCACCCACAATCCTATTTATATTGTTGAAAAAACGATTTTGAAAGGAGAGGTTTTATGCAAAGAGAGCGACTTAAACAAAGAATAATAAGAGAACCAGCTAAATTTATTTCCTATTTAAAGAAGCTAATTAGCGAGAATAGATTTGACGATGGGGAAGCGTTAGCCTTAGCATTGCTTATCATAAAAAATGGACCTGAAAGTTTATCGGATCAACAATGGTCTATCTTTTTAGAGAACGGTATTTTACGTGATAAGTACGTAGATCATTGTGAAAGATGTGCTGAACAAATTCCTTGGTCAAATATGTACAGTGCTATATTTATCAATAGAGATCATCTTTGCGCTAACTGTAGCTATTTTGAAAATAAAGTTACCTTCTATAATGATTTGTGAGGACTTATCAAGTGTCCCAATAAAAAAGATTGAAGCATTTAGCCTCAATCTTTCATATGCGTGCCTAGCTTGTAAAATAGCCCTAAAGCTACACGAATATACTTCGTTTATAAGGGGTTTTTCCATCTAAATCATTTGACATTTGGATAAATCATTGTTGCTGGGTCTACATATTCATTGAACTGCTCTTCTGTTAACAGACCGCTTGCAATTGCTGCCTCTTTTAATGTTGTGCCTTCCTGATGTGCTTTTTTCGCAATTTTAGCGGCATTTTCATAGCCAATATACGGATTTAATGCCGTAACGAGCATTAATGAGTTTTGTAAATTATGGTCAAGCACCTCTTTATTTGGTTCAATACCTACTGCACAGTGATCATTAAATGATTTCATTGTGTCAGCAAGTAGGCGAGTTGATTGTAGGAAGTTATAAATAATGACTGGCTTAAAGACGTTCAGCTCAAAGTTACCCTGAGAAGCGGCGAAGGCAATCGTTGCGTCATTGCCAACTACTTGCGTGACAACCATTGTCATTGCTTCACTTTGCGTAGGGTTGACCTTCCCTGGCATAATGGATGAGCCTGGCTCGTTTTCTGGAATCGTAATTTCACCAATACCTGAACGAGGGCCACTTGCTAGCCAGCGTACATCGTTGGCAATTTTCATTAAATCGGCTGCTAATGCCTTTAATGCGCCATGTGCCACAACTGCTTCATCATGGCTTGTTAAAGCATGGAATTTATTTGCTGCCGATGTAAAGTGCTTGCCTGTTAGCTCACTAATTTCTGCTGCTACACGATCACCAAATTCAGGGTGTGCATTAATGCCCGTACCAACCGCTGTTCCGCCAATTGCAAGCTCCTTCATATAATCAATATTTTGAATAATCATCTGCTCCGATTTCGCTAGCATGGCAGCCCAGCCGCTAATTTCCTGACCTAATGTTAGGGGCGTCGCATCCTGTAAATGTGTACGACCAATTTTAATAATATCTTTAAATTGTGCTGCCTTCTCTTCTAATGTAGCTTTTAATAGACGTAGTCGAGGTAATAAATAATCCTCTACTTTTAAGACAGCCGCAATATGCAAGGCTGTTGGGAAGGTATCATTTGAGCTTTGTGATTGATTAACATCGTCATTTGGATGAATGCGATCAGCCTCACCAGCATCCTGTAAAAGCTGATTTGCGCGGTGTGCAATGACCTCATTGACATTCATATTTGTTTGTGTGCCACTACCTGTTTGCCAAACAACAAGTGGGAATTGGTCGTCCCATTGTCCATTTAAAATTTCATCGGCAGCCTGTACGATGGCATTTGCTTTAATAGCAGAAAGCTTACCTAGCTTGTTGTTCGCAATCGCAGCACTTTTCTTTAAGATCGTCATTGCTTGTACAAGCTCAATTGGCATTTGCTCTGTCCCGATTTGGAAATTTTCCTTACTGCGCTGTGTTTGTGCGCCCCAAATTTTATTGGCAGGTACTTTGATTTCACCCATCGTGTCTTTTTCAATACGATAATCCATGTTCAACCAGCTCCTTTAGTATGTATGTTTCCCCAGATATACAGATAAAAAACGGATACTCTTAGTCTGACATAAGAATATCCGCCTCATACGTGCTTATTCAAAAAAGAGGGGGATTTTGAATAAAGCAATTTGGAGAAAAGAAATAATCTACTGATAATGATAATTGTTATCAATTAAAAAGTCAACGGTTTTGCTTAAAGAAATTTTATAATGAGAATAATTCGCAAAGATGATTATTTAATGCCCGAAATTTGAAGGAATAAACATATGTTATCTCTTTTTCTTGCCTAATTCTTTAAGCGGCTGTTTTTTAGGAATTTTTTCGAACACTATCTTTACATGAAAATTATTGTCATCGACTTGAAGTACCTCCAACACCTTTGCCTTACGTCCTTTAATGCGAATAGCCTCCTCCACAGCAGGTAGTGTTATGAGCAATTGACTTAAAACAGCCGTTTTATTTTCATAAAAATGTGTCACAAACATCACGATTCTCCTTCTGACTTTTAATTGTTACTCAATTTATGAGCGGAAGATAATAGTTAGAACTTTTGAGATGGTGGAAGACGGTGAATATAGATGAACCACGTTCAGTCCGCTTACAAAAATGTTAGAGGTGATCGTACAGTGAGGAAATACACCTGGAAAATATCAATTTTGGATTTATTTTTAAAATATTAAAATTATTATCTTTCGCTATATGTAGTAGAAGACAATTAAGTAATCTAAATGTAAAATGAAAGAGAAATTAAAATGTGGATTTAAAATAAGCTTCAATAATGTACATTTTTTGTTTAGTAATCGGGTCAGTTTATGAAACAACGCAACAGAACCATATTACCCTTATTTTTAGGGGTTTCTGATAAATACTAGCTCCCGATTCACTAAATCATCTTCTCCATTAAGATGTGGTACTATTATTTTGCAATAAACAACAAGGTGGGCAACCAATGAACAAAACAGACCGATTATTTGCCATCGTGCTGGAGCTGCAACGTAAAGAAGTTGTACGAGCCGAAGATTTGTCAGCCCTATTTGAAACTAGTGTGCGGACCATTTATCGTGACATGGAGGCGCTGAGTGAAGCGGGCGTGCCGATCATAGGAGCACCTGGTACAGGATATTCCCTGATGGAAGGCTATTTCCTGCCACCGATCAGTTTCACGGTACCGGAAGCCGTGAGCTTGCTGATTGGAACAGACTTTATTGAACAACGATTTGATGATGATTATCGCGTCAAGGCGCAAGACGCTCGCAGCAAACTCGAGATCATTCTACCGGAAAACGTTCGCAATGAAACATCTCGTGTACGCAACGCTATGCGCTTGCTCAATTCCGATAAACAGGCCATGCCGTCAAAAGAAAAGGAATATCTAGAAAAGATCCGTCAGGCGATATTAGACAAGCGAAAGATTGGCTTTCAATATGTAAAAGGACTTGCGGATTCTGAGGGGAATCGCCATAGTGTTCGTACTGTTGCGCCCTATGGATTGGTGCTCGTTCAAGGCTCGTGGATGCTCGTGGCCTATTGTGATCTGCGCGGAGACATTCGCCATTTCCGATTATCCAGAATGACGGAACTTATCGATCTGGAAGAACGATTTAAAATACCGGCACACTTTAACTTTAGAGATTATACTCCTGCGGATGATCGGCACTTACTGGTTCGTCTCCGATTTAATCTTGAGATCGCAGATAAGGTGAAGGAATCTAACTATTATTACATAGAGGATATGGTAGAGCATCAAGATGGATTGGATGTGTTCATACGCGTTCGTCAACTGGACGAAGTGTTGCAATGGGTGCTTGGCTGGGGAGCGGGTGTGATAGTGTTGGAGCCTGAATCGTTTCGAAATCGAATTCGTGAGGAAGCCAAAAAAATGTTAAAACGCTACTGACATACCGTTGTCAGTAGCGTTATTTTATAATCTGGGTAAGTAAGCCTAAAGGAGTGAGAGAAATGCGAAGTAGTATATCTTACATTGGTTGGAGAGATGATAAGATACGAAATTGTATCGTTTATTTAGAATGAAATCGTTCAAAAGACAAAATGCCAATATAGCACACAATAAATATTTAAGGAGATGGAATACATGGCTACACCTCAACTCGACTTTTTATCAATTCAGGTAAGGGAGCTTGAAAAATCACGTGAATTTTATCAGAATACTCTTGGTTTTGAAATTGAAAATGAAAATCCAGAAGCCTATATCTTTAAAAATGAAAAGAGCGCTTCTTTTGCCATTAGAAAACCTTTGGTTGATTTGGACAAAGCAGGCAAACTTGGATGGGGAGTCGCACTTTGGTTTTCCGTTCTTGACGTGGAAAAACGATATGATGAAGTGCGTGGTAAAAAAGTGAAGATTGTTAAGGGTTTAGCAGATAGTCCCTTTGGTAAAGTGTTTACAGTAGAAGATCCTGATGGATATTATATTACTCTTCACGGATAAATCCTCATTAGTTTGTACAAAGATAAAAATGTTTTGCCATTAAAGGGCGCGATTGTGGACAACGAAAAAAGTTTAATTTCTCAGTTTTAATACTGAGAAATTGGGCTTTTTTTATTTACTTATAGTGCAAAAAATCATTAAAATAGATGCAAATTAGCTTCTAAAGTGACACTAAAAGGAACTCTAAGTGATCATAATAATGAGGCAACCCTCTCAAAAAGAAAAAAGATAGAGGCAACATTTTTATCAAAGATAATCAATAAACAAAGCCCTGCTAAATAAAGTCTATATGGAAATCACTTAATCATTCAGGAGAAAGGAGGTCAACATTCACTTAGTTTATAAAAAAATCAAAAATATGACATGATTTTACATATGGTAACTGCAACTTTCGACATATTTTTTATTTATTTCTCAGGAAATATTTCATAGGTTTTGAGGGTGGAAATTGGAGAGGGTGCTTTTGTTTCAGCGCTGTTAAAGTTCGTTATAATAAAAGAAAGGAGGCAGTATTATGTATTTAAAATCATGTAAGGTATTGCAGCATACAATTCCAACGAAAGGGGTTTATCCATTTAACATTCCGAGCCTACAGCATTTAGAGGAGCTGGAGTTCCCGACAAATGTTACATTCTTTGTAGGGGAAAATGGTTCAGGGAAATCAACATTGCTTGAGGCGATTGCAGATCGCTGCGATTTTAATACAGCGGGTGGTGGTCGTCAAAATTTATACGAAGTACATAAGGCAGAGGCTTCACTGGGGGAATATATTCGTCTATCATGGATGCCGAAAATTTCAAATGGCTTTTTCCTACGCTCAGAAACCTTTTATCAATTTGCCAGTCATATTGATTCGTTAGAGCATCCAAATAAATATGCCGCTTTTGGAGGGAAATCATTGCACCATCAATCGCATGGAGAATCATTTTTATCGTTATTTATGAATCGCTTTAGAGGCAAGGCGATCTATTTATTAGATGAGCCTGAGGCGGCATTGTCCCCTACAAGACAGCTTAGCCTGCTGAAAATTATGAAAGACTTGGAGCATGAGGCACAATTTATTATTGCCACACATTCACCCATTTTACTTGGCTATCCGAATGCGACGATTTATAGTTTTGATAACGGCGAAATTGAAGCAATTCGCTATGAGGAAACGATTCATTATATCGTTACGAAGCGCTTTTTAGATGCACCTGACAGTATTTTACGCGAGTTATTTGATGAGGAGAGGGAATTATGAATCAACGAAAAGGCTTAGTTATGCGCGATATTCGATTAGATGAAATGGCACAATCCATTGATTTGCTCAATTATGTCTTTCAAATGTCGATGTCCATTCATAAGGATCGTCGCTTTGTTAATGCGAAAAGCAGGCAATTTAATGAGGGGCATGCAATCGGCTGGTTTGATGGCTCACAGCTTGTATCCCAAATTTTAAGCCTACCCTTTGAGGTCAATGTCCATGGAAAAATTTATGAAATGGGTGGGATTACAGCGGTAGGCACGTACCCAGAGTATTCGGGTCATGGCTTAATGGAGGGCTTAATTATTGAGAGCTTGCAGCGGATGCGTGCAGAGGGGCAATATATATCTTATTTATTTCCATACTCAATTCCCTATTATCGTAAAAAGGGCTGGGAAATTATGAGCGATATTGTGGAATTTCAGGTGAAGGATACACAGCTACCACATTATGCAGGTCTTTCTGGAAAAATTCGACGTGTCAACCCAAGGCATGAGGATGTTGTAGCAATTTATGCGCGCTATGCCAAAAAAACACATGGTGTCATGGTGCGAAATAGTATTGCTTGGAATGAAAAATTTCAGGAGGATTTCTGGGAGGAAAAATTTATTGATAGTGATGTCAATCTTCAAGCAGCGGTTTACTATGATGAAGAGGACACACCGCAGGGCTATTTGTTTTATCGTATTATGGAGGAAAATTATTATATTGATGAAATCGTTTATTTGCAGGAGGAGGCACGGAAAGGTTTATGGAATTTTGTGTCTGCACATAGCTCGATGATTTACAATGTTTACGGCAAAACGACGGGCAATGAAGCGGTGGCATTTTTATTAGAGGATAGTGAAATTATTCAAAAGGTTTCGCCTTATTTTATGGCGAGAATTGTCGATGTTAAAGAGTTTTTATTGCGCTATCCATTTAGCGGCCATGATTTTCAGCTACAGCTTGCTGTGAATGACCGCGTTATTGCATGGAATAATGGCACGTTTATTGTGAAGATGAAGGATGGCAAGCTAGCGGTTCAAAAGGTAAGTGAGGCACTAGGCAATGATGCCGTCCATTTAACGGTGCAAACACTTGCTACAATGCTACTAGGCTATAAACGACCAAGCTATTTAGAAAAAATCGAACGCTTACAGGGGCGTGCCGAGGATATTGTGCTGTTAGAGGCAGTGCTACCTGTAGGTATTCCAACGTTTATTGATTATTTTTAAACAGTGTTGATGCCCAAGCCTTCTTTAATAGCTGAACTCCTTTGCTAATGTCTATATGTTATCTTACTAAACCCTAGTTGTAGCATTGGCTCTGTATGTGGCTGATGGTGGAAAAATGGGCTTGTTGGATATACCTTGACACCATGGTGCTATGCTTGTCCAATTATTTTTCTTGCTTATCATGGGGAGGAGGCTGTGGGCTTTGCATAGCTCTATCCAACCCTTTCCGCCGTAGCCATGAAAAAAGCCTTTGTCTTAAATGATTTATTTGTTGCACCACATGCAAGACAGCAAGGAGTCGCACAAGCTTTAACGGAGCAATACTATGGCTATTGTCAGCAGGAGAATGCGCTCCATGATGCTAGATAATAGATAGGCATAAAAGCTCTATAGCAAGCTTGGCATGACCAATGATCAAAGCGTTTATTATTATAATATTTATTGGTGAAATTACAGCAGCACTACTCTGCTAACACTTCAATGGTAAAGCTCCCCGGTGCTTGGACATAAAATGTATAGCCATGGGATTCAATAGGGGTATTCACCTTATAGCCATCATTTTTTAAGCGCTTATTGATAGCATCCACCTTTGCCCTACTGTCCTGTGGGAAACCAATATGAAAGGTAGCTGGGTATTGCACATCTTTTCCTTTCATTAATGTTAAAACAAATTGTTGGTCATCCAACATAGCGGCAAAGCTTTTGCCACGGCTGCCAACGCATATCATATCAAAATAGGTTTCTAAAAATTGACGTGTGGCATCCACATCATTGACTGTTAAATTTAAGTGATTTAATTTCATCGTGCACCTCTGTTTGGAATAGTATTGGGGGGAGTGCCTTATTAGCTTAGGTATGGCACATCCAGCCTGCGAAAAGACCTGAAGTGAAAAAGCGAGTAATATGGTGAAAGCCTGCTTCACGCAATAATTGTTCGATTTGCTGATCTGTTATAAAGGAAATATTCAGAATGACCTTGCCCATATCCGCCACTTTCTCAGGACGATAGCCAACATTTAAAAAGAAGCTTTGCCATATTTTAATGCGATCTTGCAGCTCCTCACTATCTCGCTGTCCATAGGCACTCACAAGGACAAAGGGCTTACCGGGCTTTAATTGCCTATGAATAGTTTGCAGCAACGCTAATTTTTCCTGCCACTGTTCAATAAAGTGCAGCACTAAAATACAGCTAGCCGCATCAAACTTGCTCGTTGCTGCTGGCAACTGCTCAATAGTACCTTGAATAAGCTGCACACGGCTCTCTAAGCCAAGCTGTGTCGCCTTATAAGAAGCGATTTGCAGCATTTCCTCTGATGGATCAACCCCAGTAAAGGACCAGTTGGGATTAGACTGCCCCCATGCGGTAAGCTCATTGCCACCGCCAGCGCCTATAATAAGCAGCGAAGCCTGTTGCTCCCCTAATTGCGCGCGCAAATATGCCTCTGTCATTGTAAATAATGTATCATACCCTGGCACGGAAATGCGTGTATTTTTCTCATATGCCTGTGATTTATTGACAAGCTGTGTTGTATCCTGAATCATGAATATTGCCTCCAATACATATATTATAGATCCTTAATGTCCGTAATTGAGTATACAGAAAAATAACGAAAATCACAAAGTAAAAACACTATAATAGTATGGATAAATGTATTGTCAAACATATAGTATTTAATCTTAAAGATACATAATTTAATGATTATCATTTATGCTTATCGTAACGAAGAAATAGGAGGGACAATGATGGTGAGTGCCATTCTACAAGTTCTATTATTTGCAGTTATACCATTTATTTGGTGGTTTTTTACTGCAAGAAATAAAGAGCCCTTTCAGGCATAGCTAGGTTTTCGCAAGCCGATTATCAGGCATAAAGGAACGTATATGACTTTCTTACTGCTATCCAAGGCTCTTTTAGTTGTATCTATGAATATTTTTATCTTTTTCTATATTGACGATTCCTTATTAGCAGCCAATCAATTTGCTGGTCTTGGTGTCGCTGCAATTTTACCAGCTCTGCTTTATGCAGTAGTTCAAACAGGTTTATCAGAGGAGCTTTTTTTCCGTGGCTTTTTGTTAAAAAGATTAGCGCAGTCGTTTGGGGTTCAGATGGGCAATATCATGCAAAGCCTTCTTTTCGGCTGTATCCATGGTGCACTATTATGGTTAGCGCTGCCTGCCCTTGCTGTGCTTCTAGTGATACTGCTAACAGCACTAGCTGGCTATATAATGGGCTGGCTAAATAAGCGACTATCAGGCGGCTCTATTTTGACAAGCTCATAGCATGGCAAATTTTTTAGCGGCTAGTATGGCCATGTTTTAACGCCTAGAATGCATTTGCAATTCTTGGTGGGCACTTGCATAATGGAAGGGAGCTTAGTGATGCTGAGAAACTAGAAAGCAGGGGGTCTTATGAGTAAGCTTACACTGTTTACGTTAGCAATGGCTGTCTATTATATTGTTGTTGTTGTGCTTGTTAGTAAGTTCGTTCTTATTCCTATTATGAAGGTAATGCTCTTTATTTTCTTTTTAGGAGCAGGCTTTCTATTTGCACGAAAGATGCGTAAAAAATTACAGTAGGAGGCATTATGCGAATTGTTCGGTTAACATTATTTTATTTAGCGATTATGCTATTAGGGGTAGGGCTAGCAATGGCAGGTGTACATTTGTCCATTGCACTTGGGCTATTTGTGGTGATTGCGCTTGCAGTCATCTATCGCCATATACATATTGTCTTTCGCACCAATAATATGAAGCTGGTGGATCAATTGGTGAAGCGTCGTCACAAGGAGCCTATTTTTGGAGGGCTTTATGCTATGGCCTATGGCACAAAGGAGGAGCAGCTTCACGCATTGAATGTCATTATCCAGCATTATAAACAGCCAGCCATTAAGTATAACTATCAATTTGTTAAGGCAATTCTGGAGGAAAATTTGAGTGCGGCAAAGGTCGCTGCACAGCAAATTCAAAAAGAGCCGTTATCGAGCTATGCTTATTGCTATATTGCGGCGCTGGAGGGCAGAACGGCTGATATGCGTAGTGATAAGCTGACACAGCCATGGATGCAGCCAGCGATTGAGGCGATCTATGCCTATACGTTAAAGGATCAGGCAATGTTTCGTCGCTTTGCGGATGCTAGCATTGGGCAAGCTCGTGGCATCCAAAAATATAGCTTAATCCATAATTTTCAGCAAATGGAGCAAGCGCTTAAAGCATAGAGATTTATACAAATGTCAGGAACCTTGTGTAAGCAAAGTTCTTGGCATTTTTTTGTCTAGTTTTCAATAACTATGGCTCCCTTAATTGTTGTTATTTTACATGGTAATTTTATAGAAAATGGTTGTTTTTTCTTAATTTTGGTAGTAATATGGAATCTGTTGCTGTTAATTTTTCTAAAATTTGGAGGGTACAATGAAGCCTACAAAAGAAAGTGTTTTATTACTAAACAGATTTCCTTATTGGATTTATGCATCTGCTGGCTATCCTTTCGACAATGTGGATGTCATTATTCTTCAGGAAAAAGGGGTTCCACTAGATTTTCCTAAGGATCGTTATAAGGTAGCACTGGAATGTGATCTGTCAAATGAGGAAGAGCTAAATGATACGATTAAACATTTGCATGCTACATATGCATTTACAAGAGTTATCAATAATACCGAGCGCTATATGTACACTGCTGCAAGAATAAGAGAGCTTTGCAACATTTCTCAGGGTTTAAACGTGGAGGAAACGCGAAGATTTAGAGATAAAATGTATATGAAAAATATTTTACGAGCAAAAAATATAAAGGTTCCTGAGGCTAAGCTATTGAAAAGTCGATTAGAGGCTATCGAATTTTTTCAGCAATATGGAAAATCGATTATTAAGCCGATAGATGGCACTGGTACAAAGAACACCTATGAGATTGCAAGCGTTCACGATATAGAGAGCATACAAGAGCCGATTTTTAATGATAACTTCGAAATAGAGGCATTTATTTTTGGGGATATGTATCATTGCGATGCCATTATTGAAAATGGCAATATTCGAATGTGTTCTGTCAGTAAATATTTGAATTCTACTTTGAACTTTCATACGGATGGCTACTTAGGGTCTGTCATGATTGATCAGGGAGAGCTACAAGAGCGCTTACAGCAATTTAATAAAGAGGTTATTCATGCTTTGGCATATGAAAACGGGGTTACTCATTTAGAGGCTTTTGTTCAGCCAGATGGACAAATTGTTTTTTGCGAAATTGCAGCACGTCCAGGCGGCGGTGGAATTATTCCCTCCATCGACAATGTATATGGAGTAGATATAGCGGAATGCTCTATTCGATTACAGTTAGGTGAGCCTTTACAGCTACCTCCCAAAAAGGATATTTTATCAGGCTTCCTTATTATCCATCAAAAGGAGGGGGTTGTAGCGGAGATTAGTGCTGAAGCTGAATTTGATGATGATTGGATTACCTATAAAAATATCCATGCTAAAGAGGGAGAACGGTTAACTGCTGCTAATAGTTCAATTTCCTCCATCGCTGACTTTACGATTATTGGCGATACACAGGAAGCATTAACGAATAGAATGGTAGCTATACGCAATAGATTTAGATTGTCGGTAGATGCAGTAGGGAGTAAGCACTTATGAACAATATTTTAGTATTAGGAGATATTTTAAGCATTAAAAAATATCTGAATTTTAAAGAGCATCAATACTTTGTTATTACTTCAGAGGAGGAGCTGGCAGAGGCTCCAGCGGAACTAAAGGAAATCATTGATTTTTATAGTGTCTATACGCCAGCAGGCTTTGATGTTGCATGTTTTGAAAATAATATTGCGGAAATTCTGGCAATCGTGGATCGTATCCTTGCAAAAGAAGGCACCATTGACTATGTTGTGACGACTTACGAGCATACCGTGTTACCAGCCGCCATTATTAGAAGTAAATATCATATTAATGGTTTAACGGAAGATAAAGCTTATGTGCTACGCAATAAAATGACTATGAAGAATTTACTAGAGGAAGGGGGATTAGCTACGCCAAAATATAGCGAGCTATCTCCTGAAAATTATCAGAGCATTATTCAATCCTACTTAAGCACTTGCGCCAAGGCTGTTATTAAACCAATGAATCAAGCGGGCAGTCAAGGAGTGCTTATTGCGAATAATTATGAGGATTTAGTAGTACATACAGAAAATTTATTTCATTCTGAAGAGAAGGTGATGATTGAGGAGTTTATTGATTCTCCTATTATCAATATCGATGGCATTGTTCAGCACGGGGAGATGAAATTTTTATCTGTTGCTAAAAAGCTTGGAAATTGTTATAGCTTTGTTGAGCATAAGGAGAACCTAGCGACCATTTTACCAAATGATGCTGCTTTATATGAGCAAGCCGAGGCGTATGTCAAAGCAATTTTAGCGATTTTAGAGATAAATTCATTAGTGTTCCATTTGGAAGCTTTTGATTCACATGATGGGTTTATATTTTTAGAAATGGCAGGCAGGTATCCGGGAGGCAGTATTACAGAATTGATCGAGCGTGTTCACCATTTTGATGTTGTAAAAGAAAGTTATGACTTTGATTGTCAAAAAGCGCTTGCCAAAAGAGCCTTAGCTGCTCCAGCTAAAGTATCTGCAATGCTGCTAGTACCTTTACCTGAAAAAAGGGATATAACAATACGTAGTATAGAAGGGCTAAACGCATTGCCTAATAATATTATAGGTTCCAGTATAGTAGGACCGGGGGAGAAAGTAACCTATCACGTGCTACATCCCTTTGCATATCTTGCTAAATTTTATATTGAGGATGAAAGCATGGAGGGTGTAATCGCCACAATCAATATTATTACGAAGGAAGTCAGCTATCATTATGATTTCATGTAGGAGGGGTTCATGTTGAGGGATGTAAAGTTTTGTTGGTTTGCTCCAACTTCAGGAGATTTTGAATATGTTTGTTCAGCAACACCATCTGAAGAAGCAAGTATTAGCAGTATTATTAACATTGCAAAGGATGCAGAAGCAATGGGTTTTGATGATATTTTAATTCCAATAGACCCACGCTGTATGGACTCCATTATAACTGCATCCTTTATTTTACAAAATACGAGTAAAATAAATACGGTTATCGCCTATCGCCCCGGTATTACAACGCCTCAAGTATTAGGAACAATGTTAAAAACATTGGATAATAATACGAATCGGGTAAAGCTAAATTTAGTGCAAGGTACTGTCAATGATGCATTGGCACAAGGGTATCCCGCAGATAGCTTGGCGTTTTTGCAAAATAGAATGTATAGCTTTGCAAAAAGCTTCACGGAGTTACTGCATGCGAATGGATTCCATAATTACGAAGATGAGCATTATATTTACAAAAATGCGTCTATCAATCCTATCCATCAGTCCTTTGAGCTCCCTTTATTCGTAAGTGGTGGGGAATTTGCCATGCGTTTAGCAGGCGAATTTTTTGATTACTATATGACCTTTGGCGATAGCATAGACAATATAAAAGCGTATATTGAAGCGGCTAAAAGCTATGCTCGTGTGCACCATCAGCGCACGATTAAAGTGGGGATGGGTGTGAATATCGTTGCTAGGGCAACTACTGAGGAAGCTTTAAACGATTGCCACAAGATGATTTTACATGCATCCGATGAAAGCTTACAGCAAACGAGAGCCTACTATCGTCAGCATTTAGCATTAGGAAATCGAAAATTTGAGGATTTAGCAAGCAATGATTTTATGATTGACCGCAATGTTTGGGCAGGCCTAGCACAAGTAAGAACAGGCCCTGTAGCAACCATTTATGGGTCCTATGAAGAGGTAGCCAATAAAATAGCAGACTATATCGACATTGGCGTCGAATATTTTAGCTTAACAGGCTATCCTTATCGGAAAGAAGTAGAAAATGTTGGGAAGGTTATTCATTTACTAAAAAAAGAGCTTGCAAACGTTTAAATAAAGGAGATGAGTTAGATGGGGAAGGAATTTCTTCCAGTATTTGATGAATGGGCAATAACATATGATCGCACTGTTCAGGGTGGGGAGAATGAGTATTCTGCGTTTTTTGAAAATTATGAGGAAATGCTGACAGCCGTTGCAGAAAAGGCACAAGATGGTGTTTTAGAATTTGGGGTTGGAACAGGAAATTTAACGATAAAATTGCTAGATAGAGGGTTAACCGTTATCGGAGTTGATCCATCGCCAGCTATGAGAGCACAAGCTAGCAAGAAGCTTTCTCAAGCAGTGATAGTAGATGGAGATTTTGATCGGTATGAAGAGCCCATTATAAAAATTAATAGCATTGTGAGTACATATGCCTTTCATCATTTAACAGCAGAAAGTAAAAAAATAGCACTTGCTAGATTTAAGCATACGCTCTCACCTGATGGCAATATTGTCTTTGCGGATGTGTTATTTGAAAATGAGGCAGCCTATCAACAAGCAATAAACGATGCACAAGAGCAGCAGCGTTTGAATGTTGTTAGGGATTTAACAGAGGAATATTATGAAACACTTGCCAGCATGACAAGTATTTTCGAGGACAGTGGATTTAAAGCTACGTTTACCCAAAAAAATCAATACGTTTGGCTACTAGAAGCTGTTCATGCTTGAAAAAATAAACAAGGTGGATATCGTTAATTGATTAGTTTAATAAAAAATAGCAATTTAAGAAATATAGTGATGGCTAATTTATTTTCCAGTGTTGGAAGAGGGATGACACTTATAGGAATCGCTTGGTATGCGGTGTCCAAAAATGATATGGCTAGTCCACTAGGTATTATTATGTTAATTTCTACGTTTTTGATGTTAGTGCTAGGACCAAACGTGGGCATTATTATAGACAGATTTCCGAGAAAAAACATTTTAGTGCTTGAAAATATTATCGGCTCATTCGTATTTTTAGTGTTTGCTATTATGGATATACTTTCGGGCACTTCTTATATATTATTAACGATTATGTATATTTCATCGATGACATTATCGCAAATACATTTTCCTTCACAGTCCGCATTAGTGCAAGAAATTTTTAGCGCGCATGAATACCAAAAGGTGAATAGTACACTAGAAGTACAAATACAAGTAACGCAAATGCTGGCAGGGGCTTTGGCTGGTATTTTATTAACCAACTATGATTTGAATATTGTATTATTTATAACGGCTTTTACATATTTGATTGCGGTTATTTTCTCTATGCAAATTCAATCAACGAAGAAAACAGGGGCAAGTAGGGAAGGCGGCAGGAAAAAGGAGCATAACAATTGGTGGGTTGATTTATCGACAGGCTTTAACTATTTAATGCAACATAAGCTATTATTCTTTTTTGGTGTATCCTCTTTTATGCCCTTTATTATGTTAATGGTTAGTAATTATTTAGCGCCTGTCTATATAAAAATAGGCTTACAGGAAAATGTTAGTGTTTTTTCTACTGCTGAATTTACGTATGCCATTGGGGCCTTTCTATCTGGAATGCTTATGATGTATATTGCTAGCAAGATTACGCCTGTCAATTTTCTTATTATAAATACAGCACTCTTTGCTATCGTAATGATAGGAATGATTATGACATCCAATAAATGGAGCTTTATTGCTTTTTATGGCTATCTTGGCTGGACTGTTGCCACTACTCGACTTTTAAGTCAAACGATTTTTATGAAAACAGTCCCACAGGAGCTTATGGGCAGGGTGATTACCTCTATTGATATGATTGCGCTTGTTATTCGCGTAATCTTTATAGCCATCTTTACACTTTCTTTGGATACTATCGGAGCTAGAATGGGCTATGTGTATTTGTTGATATTGGTGTTATTTAGCCTGCTATGCTTTTATCAAACAAGAACAATTGAGCAGAAAAACTAAAAATAGAGGATTAGACGTATGAAGGTGTTATACTGTCATACGTCTTTTTTATCCAATAAAAGCCCGCGCACAATACCTATGCTCAAGATGCCGCATAGTAGCACTAAAAATAGATAGGCATGCCACTGCTGTAAAATACGGTCACGACCAAGGGCGATGGTGAGGTCATTGAAAAGAGAGTAGGTAAAGTATAGTAAAATACTATTTTTTATTAGACAAAATGTGATAATGCCGTTTTGTCGCTGCTTATGTGAAAGCGGTGACTTGTTGCGACGCAGCACAGGATAAGCTGCTTTTAGCTCTAAATAGTGCAACAGTAAAAAAAGCATAAGGGCAACAAAGGGTAAATAAAAAATAGCTATTTTAGGACCAAGCTGGGCATGGTCACTTGTAAAGCTTTGTAAAACAGGGATTGTGGCAGGAAGCTTATGATATTGGATGAGTGTTGCTGTAATACCAGCGAAAAAAATAATAACTACGATGATTGTGAGCTGGTGACAAAAGCGTGGTGTAGGTGTTTTTTGTTGGTGCTGCATCTATGTCCCTCATTTCCATCCTCATTCAAAATAGCAATCTGTTATACTGTATCATAGAATGACCGCTTTTGGATGAGAGAAAGAAGGATAGCATGGAATACTTATTATTTTTAGTCATTGGCATTATTGGCAATATTATTGGTACATTGGTGGGAGGCGGTGGCTTAATTACGCTACCAATAATGCTGCTGATGGGTGTGCCTGTTCATTCGGCAATTGGTGCAAACAAGGTGTCCAATATGGTCAGTGCTTTCTCAAGCTTTTATACGATTTATCGTAGAAAAGAACTGGTGTGGGCAGAAATGCGGGCGGTTTTACTAGTGTCTTTAATTGGCGGTACTTGTGGTGGGCTTGTTGCCTCATTGATGAGCAGTCAGGCATTAACGCTAACTGCTATTCTGTTATTAGGCTTTGCCCTTGTAATATCCTTTATGGGGGGAGCGGATTTTGGGAATCAAGAGCGCTTTGTGATGAATCGGAAAAATGGCTCAATTTTGCTTGGCGTAGGGATTTATGACGGGATGTTTGGCCCTGGCAGTACCACGCTGGCACTTTATACATATGCACATGAAAAGATTGCTTATATAAAAGCAGTAGGGCTATCACGTATTGGCGTCTTTGCAATGTGCGCAGGGGCAGCCATTACCTATATCGCGACGGGCAAAATTGAATGGTCGCTCACATTGACTTTAATGCTCGGCTCGGTGATTGGCGCACAAATTGGCATTGTCTTAGCACGAAAGGTCAAAGCCAATCAAGTGAAGCTCTTGCTACGCATTGTGACGGTTGTCCTCATTGTGCAGCTTGTCTATGACTTTATCCATCAATTATAAAAGCTGGCTTCACTACAATTGAGGAAGTCAGCCTGCTGTGCCATTATTTTTTTGTAATATAATGTTCACCAAGAATTTCTTTGAATGCATAAGCATCTGCTGCAAGGTTATCTTTGACAAAGCCTGTCACAGCAGCTTGGTCGAGCTCATACATTTCCTCGATTTCTTTTGAGAAAAGCAGCTCTTCTTTTGTCAGTAGATTGGCAAGAGAAGGCGGCTCTTGTGGCTGTAGCTCTTTGCCAAGCACTTGCTGTAATCCTTGTACATACATATTGAGCGAGCGACTGCCAACAATTTTCACGCCTTTATTTTCTTCGTTAATCATAATGATGGTAGGGAAGCCTCTTGCACCAAGCTTGCCTGCAAGGGCAAAGTCCTCGTTTAACATTTTATGACCAATTGGGCTTTCCGCTTCTTCCACAATAGCTTTGCTATCAAGCCCCATTGCATCAACGATATTTGCTAATACAGCTAAGGCAGAAACATTTTGATTAAACAGAAAATGTCATCCTCGTCAGCAACATCGCAGATACCTGTTTGTAAATCACACATCATATTTTTATTAGTCATGGAAGTGCCTCCTCATTAGCGTATTCTATTTGCTTTCTAGCTTTATTGTAGTAATAATAAAAATAAAAAAATACCAATAGATGATGAGATATGTTGTTTACCCAACAGATTGGCAAAATTGTTGAAAAAGTAGGAGGGGCATGATGACGCAAGAAAAAATCGATCCTCGTGTGTTGCGTACAAGAAAATCTATTATGGATGCATTTATTGAGCTTTCCACTAAAAAGGAATTGAAAGATATAACGGTTAAAGATATTACAACAGAGGCTATGGTGAACCGTGCAACCTTTTATGCACATTTTGAAGATATTTATGATTTATTAGAAAAAGTGCTATCAGAAGTGTTTTTAATCAATTTAGATCACCGTATTTTGGCTGAAAATACATTCAATGAAGAAACAGTCATCAGTATTTTTACAGCGATCACAAACTTTCAGCGCTCCCTATCATCACGCTGTCATCGTGGCTATGAAGATACGATTGCCCGTATCATTAGAGATCAGCTGGAGGTTATTTTTGATAAGCTGTTAGCTGCAAAGCATGCAGAAAAAGATGATGACATCGTTAAAAGAACGACAACTATGCTAAGCTGGGGGATATACGGCGCATCAGTAGAATGGCGAAAAAATAGTATGCATATATCGCCTGAAGTGTTTATTAAAAAGGCGATCCCGTTTATTTTTGGTGGGGTTGAGCTTTCATATGTGGGAGGTGATGGGGATGTTTGAGGTAACACCATATCCAACCTTCTCATGGTCGCTATCACGCCATAAAACATTGACAGGCTGTGCGCGCAAATATGGCTATGAATACTATTTTTCACATAATGGCTGGCTTCGCTACAATGTTGAGCCCTTTCATCAGCATGTCTATCGTTTAAAAAAGCTCCAGCCAATGCCGATTTTATTTGGGCAAATTGTCCATCGCTTTATTGAGCAGGCAATAAACGACTACCTACAGACAGGCACAGCTTCTACGGTAGAGGAGCTAGTGCAATATGCGCGAGGACAGCTAAATGCAGCATTTATTGACTCAACACGTTATACGGAGCAATGGCGACAAAAGCCAACGAAATATTATATGATGCAGGAAATTTACTACTATGGCAAGCTCCAGCCTGCTGTTATTCAAGACTATAAAGAGCGTTTACAGCTTGTATTTAAGCATTTTTTAAGCAGTGCAACATTCCAAGAAATTACCGCGCATAAAGGCTCCTTACGCATTGGCGAGCCTGAGCAATTTCGCTCGATGAAAATGGACGGTATCCAAGTATTCGTTGTCATGGATTTTCATTATTATAATGAACAAACGGATAAATGGGTCATTATCGACTGGAAAACAGGTGGAGAATCGGACGATGACCGCCAGCAATTAGCGCTATATGCTTATTATGTGCAGCAAAAATATCGTGTATCATTGGCGCAAATCGAGGCGTATAATGAATATTTGCTAACGGGTAAACGTAAAAAATATCAATTTACAGATTTTGATATGGCTAATCTACTCCATACATTTCAGCATAGCGTGTTGGAAATGAAAAAATACCAAGCCGATATTTTTGCTAATGAGCCTGTAGACCTAGAGGATTTTGAGCAAACAAATGAGAAGTGGCAATGTCAAAACTGTAATTTTAGGGAATTATGTAAAATCTGATAAAAAAAGCAGAGGGGAGCCTTTGCTTTATTTTTTTGCGATAATAGTAAATTTTTAGTAGGTTGAGTTTGGAAAGATAATACCATATACATATTGTGGAAAATATGAGGTTTTATATAATAACAAGTAACACTATAAAGGAGGAGTATCGTAGAATGAAAAAGCTATTCATAATGTTTATCACAGTTGTTTTCTTCGCCAGTGTACAAATGCTCACACCAGTCAAGGCCGCAGCATCCACGGTTTCAGCCTTTGAAGCCTCAAAGCTTGTTTTTAATGAACACTTTGTCGCAGGGAACCATCTAGGAACAGATCATAGCACCTCACATTATATGCGCTTAGCGATTGATATTGGCTTTTTAAGCGTTTATACTTCTCAGGCAAAAAATAAAAATGATGCCACATATGCAACGGCACTGGCAAAATTAAATCAGGCAATTGATACATTGTATACAGATGTTTCGTCAAATGCGAATAATTATGCCAATAATGCCTTCCAAGACCCAGGCACTGCTCAAATATTTACAGCGTCTATTTTAGTGAAAAAATTCAATATGTCTGATTTAACAGCTACAAGACAGACAAGAGTGAATTACTTATACAATAATACAAAGTCGTGGCTCAATAATACGTATAACAATAAGCTCGTGAATAATATGACGCAAACATTCCGTCAAGTAGTGGAAAGCCAAACGACAAACGCAAGTGGTGATGCACCATTTTCAGTGAATATTGTTGCTTTATATGGCGGCGCATTAGCATTAGATTCTGACTTTTTATTTAAGCAATATGGTGTTAATCAGCCAACAGATTATCCTTTTAGAAACAATATTGCGAATATTGGTAACTATATTAAAGCCATTAATTTCGGGAACTATACAACGGAGGGGCGTTTAAGCCATGTTGGAAGTGTACGTAATTATGTGGATGCAGGGTATATTAGCTGGCACGGTAAAGGACTAGCATTAATGGCACATGGTACGGTTTATACACCGAGCTTTGCTACTAGACCAAGCTCTGTATTTATGACAGAGGCAGATGCCATTGCAAAAGGTTTCCAGACCGTATATAGTAAGCATAATTATATACCAGAGCAATTTTATGGCTTTGGTTCAAGCGTGAAAGTATCGACAAATAGAAGTCAATGGTTATACCCATTAACATGGACAGGCAGTCAGCAAACAGTCAATTGGCTAGATGCCATTAATCGACCAAGCGGCTCCTATAGTGGACCTGTCATTGTAGCTGTTGCAAGGCAGGATACACAAGCGCTTCATCGAGCAATTGAGGGGCTAACAGGCGCTATGCTCAAAGGCTTGTATTTTAATCAATAGGCTTTAACAAGTCACATCGACATCGGTGTGACTTTTTTATCTTGGTTCAGCAATTTTTTTGTATCGGCAGCATTAGTAACAGGTTGAAGGGAGGTGTAAATAGCATGAAAAAAGTAACAAGGTCTATATTGTGTATGCATTAGTGAGCGGGCATCCGTTTCATGAGATTATCGTAGGCTGCTTTAGCACATATGACAAGGCACAGCAAGAAAAAGTGCAGTATGCCATTGCACGTATTCAAGAATTTGAGGTAAAGTAGATGATCAATGACTTAACAATGGAGAAGAGGCTGGGACAGAACTCGTTTTATTGAGAAAATCAAAAATGAATGTTATTTTGTGATTTATTAAAGTATATGTGTTCTAATAACGCAAAAAAATGTTAGACCAAACTTGTAAATGGTCTAACATTTTTTCTTTTGTCCCAGCCTCTTGTTGCAGTTATTCTTCAATGGTTTCAGCAAATGTTTTACGTCCTGGGCTAATTTTATTAATATGGATATCAATTTTACGAATAGAGTCCTCGGTTAGGGGAATTTTGCCATCCTGTTCTACCTTTTTCCATACCTTTACATTATTCCGATAAAGATATTCGGATAAGCGAAAGACATCTGTATCCATTTCCAAGCCTTTCTTAAAGGTATCCATAATTTCTTTTTTGATTTCTGCGCTTACTTTCTCTCGCACCTCATCAGATGAGAGCTTACCCTTAAAGCCATTTAAAACAACATTAAATTTTAAAAGCACATCAAATGCTGCTTGATTATTATGCACAATGGGCTTTACGTTCACGCTTAGCTTTTTAATATCAACGGTTAAATGATCTTGCTCGTCATTATTTAACTGGACGGTTACTTCTGCTTGATTTGTTTCATCGCTCATCCATTCAATGCCTCTAGCTGCTTGCCCTTTAATAAAGCCTTTGAAGCTATCTTTGGACAGCACACCAACACCTGAAAAGCTCGTTTCTGTTGTATCCTCCTGCTCTGTTTCCCAGTTTTTATTGATGGTCACATAAGGAATGCTAATCTCATAGCTTGGCTCATTTAAGCCAATCACAAGCTGTCTTAAATTAATAGGATCAACAAATGAATTTTGCTCTGCAATATTTTTAGGATTACTTAGCTTCGCAGCGGTTGGTGACCGTTTTAATAATGGCGATACTAATAAAACATCCTCGATAGGGTCTTGTGTACAATATACCCAAATATGATAGCGTGTTTCCCGAAAGCGTAAAAATGTATCAATCACCGAAATGGCATGCTCATTTTGCAGGGCTTTTTCAGAGAATAGCAGAAAGGTCATATGCCCCCAAAACACGTCCTGATCCATGGAGCGATATAATTTATAAATGGCTTCCTCAACTGTTTTCCCTCTTGCTTGCCCAATTTCAGTAGGCGCAGCATCAGGGTTCGCCTGCTCTGTTTTGGCAACAGTGGCAAAGTTGATAATTTGTAAATAGGTTATATATTCATTATCCTCGTAATCAACGCCAACACCTTGTACATAATACATTCGCTGCGGCTCTGTCACGTCCCAGCAACCTGTTAATAGCAACGTTGCAACTAGCATAAAAATCATCATTGCGATATTTTTTCGGCTCATATATCTCCCTACTTTGCAAAGTTCATATACTTTAGTGTGGACGAAAAAGCTATGTATTATAAGCCAAAGTAGCAGAAAAACCGAGCTATTCCATCAAAGCTCGGCTTTTCTCTTATTAATGGAAATATTTCTCGACACGCTGTACAACTTCATTGGCAGAAAGTCCATCCGCATCAATAACAGGCCCAGCCATCACAGGATCGCTAATGCCCATTACATCTCGGTCTTGCCCTGTAATAACGCAAGCATCACAGCTTTTAGCATCCTCTTCATTGCGTAGCTGAATCACTTCATAGCCCTTTGCCTTTAAAGCATCCTCAATATTTGATAAGGATTGTTCAACACCAATAATTTTAGACATGCTTTGTCCACCTCCTACAACTAATGTGCCATTTCTTCTTGCTTCTTATGCATTTGGCATCGTCTAAATAAATTGCCTCACTGATTGACTAAAATGTGTATAGAATGTCTAGCTTAGTAAAAAGGGAGGATGAGGTATGTATTCCATCGCCAATTTTAAAATACTTGTTGACAAGCAAGCAGAAATAGATGCAATTTATCAGCAGTGTACGCAACTTATTGAATCAACGGTTACACCCAAATTACATGTAGAGGCGGAGCGCTTGCTAAAGCTTATGGAAGATAGGCTATCAAAGCAGGGCTTTACGGTGACCAAGACATCCACGGGCTTAATTGCCAACTATCAGGAGGCAACGGTTAATGTGGATCAGCATTCAAAAAATTTAGAGGAATGGTTTTATATTAATTTAAATAGCTATGCCGAAGATCAAGTAGGCATTGTTTTAGATATAGCACCCATAATGTTGTCGAAAATATCCAATCAGCTAGATGGGTATACAGATATTATTGAGCAAATGACAGATACGTTAAAGCAAGCGAAAAGCCTATACAAAGCTTGCACAAATCCAACATTTATTTATAAAACCCAAGATAATAAAGTGTTTCAGTCTGTGCAGGATGTGGTGGATTATTATTTTCAAGCATAAAGGGAGAAGCCACTCTATGCTTGAAGTAGGAGTGCATCGTCTAAATGTTTTCACAAAATAGACATATGTAGTAGCTGGAAGACATAAAGATATAGAGGACAAACTATAGGCATGGTTGGTTCTCTATATTTTTTGATATGGAGAATGATAAAGGGTGCTTCCTAACTATATTTGTTAAAATCTATCAATTCACAACTATATTTCACGAATATTTAATAAAAAATTGATATATTCAAAGGTATAGGTAATTTGTAAGGATGGTTGTTTACCGTAATTTGGGTAATAAATAATAAAATAGATGGAGTTTTGTCGCAGCTATTTTCGGTTATAGTGCTAATATGAGCATTAATTCATACAATGATTAAAAAGTTTATAGGTGAGGGGCTGGGTGACATGGAGCAATATAGCACAGCTTATTTTCAAAAGCTAGATTTACTAGCAAGCTTATATGCAGGGCAAGCCGCTTTAAAACATTCCATACCAACGGAGAAGATTAGTCAACTGGAGCGCTATCAACAAATTGAAGCGGCAATTACGAAATTAAATAATGAAATTCGCTTGATTGAGCAGACGATTTTACGATCCGCCCGCTCTATCGAAAATTGTTAATAGCAGCTCAACCCATGCAAACCATTGCATGGGTTTTTTGATGGGCAAATGAGGCTGGGACAAAAGAAAAAATGTTAGACCATTTACAAGTTTGGTCTAACATTTTTTTGCGTTATTAGAACACATATACTTTAATAAATCACAAAAATAACATTCATTTTTTGATTTTTCTCAATAAAATGAGTTATGTCCCAGCCTCTGCTAAGTCTATTGAACAAGTGCCAGTATAAATTGATCGCGATCTGCTTCCTCCTGCATTTTACTATCAGCAAGCATTGCACCTGATTGGACGCTTGTCATATCTTTATCTACAAGAAACTGCACATTGACTTTCGTTACTTTATTATCAACAGGACAATCCCCCTTGAATTCGACTACATCCTGCCCCTTTTGTGTTTCAAAATAAACCCAATATGGATTTTCACAGGCAGAGGCAAAGGCATCCTCTAATGTTTTTGTACTATTTTCATAGGAATAGCTTTTTACATATGTAATATATTCATTGTCCGTTATATCTTTTTGCGGACCATAAAAGTACCAAAATACCCCTAAAATTGCAATAGGTATAATCCATAATATATTCCTTTTACTTAATTTTCTCATTGCAGCATCCCCCTTTATAAGCATATTTTAACACCTTTTTGCTAGCTTACAATAATATTTTTAAAGAAGGAAAAGTATTCCATGCAAGCTGGTTATTTGGTACAGTGAATATAATAGAACGAAAGGAGTGATAATTCGATGAAACGTTCTGCATATTTACTCAGCAGTATATTATGTAGTAGCTTACTATTTACAACTGTCCAGGCTGATGCAGCAACAACTGATCGTCCAACGATTTCGATAAATGGTGCGCAGCAGGCATTACAAGGAATAATTACGCCAAGCGGGCATACACTTGTCCCATTTAAAGAGTTTTTTGCCGTACTAAATATGAAAGTAACCTTTAATAATGACACAAAAACCGTTGTGGCAACAAATGATCATACAACACTGTCGCTTACTGCTGGTAAAAAAGCAGTGTTGCTAAATGGCAAAGAGGTACAGCTTCAACAAGCACCACAAATTATCAATGGTCGTATGTATGTGAATTTGCGCTTTATTGCTGAAGCTCTTGGTGGAACGGTGCAGTTCGATCAAAAGCAGCGAGGAATCTCCATTGAATTTCACGATATCGAAAGCTTAACAGCCATTTGGGCACATGCCTTAAAAACAAGGGATGGTATGCCGCGCTATCAGATGATGTCAGACAAGGCTAAGGAACGATTTATGCAGGAGCAACTCCATGTAAATGGGGAAGAAGGCAAGTTTGTAATTGGTGTATCAAGCCCATGGGTTGTTGCGTTTGATTTTACGATCGATGATATGACCGCAACGATTACATATAAAACGACAACAAGTGAGCCTGCATTTTATCAAACAAAGGAAATCTTAACATTTATCGAGGAAAATGGTCAGCTAGTGGTCGATGACTATCAAACCATTTTTGAGGATCAGCCGATCAATTAGGGCATACTATAGTATGCTAAGAATAAGAGGCTGTCTGGAGAGATAACTCTTTCCAGGCAGCCTCCTTTCTTGCTATAGAGAAGAAAGGAGGTTGCCTATGCACAACAGAAAACGTGCCTTGCTGCTAGTCATTGTACTTCTTATTGCAGCTTGTCTATTATTGATTGGTATAAGGATGCAACCAGCAAAAGAGTCAGCGCCGCCTCCCGTTGAAGAGGATACGCCGAATCATCAGGCATTGATTCAGGAGGTTGCAAGCTTGGCGAAGGAAGGGAAAGTGCCAGCAGTGCCATTTGTAGTGGGCGAGGCACAGAAAAAAGCCGTTTATCAGCAATGGGGAGAGCCTCAGCAAGTAGCACAAGCAGCAGGTGGCGAGTATGAGGAGTATGTCGATCAGCAGGTCACAATTGGCTATCAAGGAACACGTGCCTTTGATATTCGCTCCTTTCAAGCCGATATACAAGCCATTGATCTAGCAGCAATTCAGCAAACAATGGGTGAGCCTGATGAAGTCCGCTTTTATCAGGATGATACAGCAGATCAAATCATTTTAGTTTATCAGGTAACGGACATATACCAGCTAAAATGGATTTTGCCAAAGCCAACAGATGCCAATGCAAATCCTGTTGTCCATCATATTTCTGTTTATACAGCATTAGAGGAGGATATTGTGGAGCAGATGAGCTTAGATGAAAAAGTTGGTCAAATGCTATTTGCAGGTGTGTCAGGTACAGCACTTCAGCAGGACACAATAAACCTGATTCATCAGTTGAAAGTGGGCGGGCTTATTTTCTATGCCAATAATCTAGCAACGCCTGAGCAAACAGTAGCACTAATCAATGCTATAAAGACTGAAAATGCCTCTAATCGTTTCCCGTTGTTTATTGGCACAGATCAGGAGGGCGGTGCTGTCACAAGGCTACCAGGTGGTCTGACAAACCTCCCAACCAATCAAAAAATTGGGGAGGTTAATGAAGCGCAATTTTCCTATGAGATTGGTCAATTGCTAGGGAAGCAATTACAGGCATTTGGCTTTAATCTTAATTTTGCTCCTGTGCTTGATGTTAACAGTAATCCCAATAACCCGATTATTGGCAATCGTGCGTTTGCAAGTGAGCCTGCTATTGTGAGTAAGCTAGGGATTCAAACAATGAAGGGGCTAGCAGCGCAGCAGGTGATTCCAGTGGTGAAGCATTTCCCGGGACATGGTGATACAGCGGTGGATTCTCATTTAGCATTGCCCAAGGTGACAAAAAGCTTGGCAGACCTACAGCAGCTAGAGCTTATCCCATTTAAGACCGCCATTGAGAATGGTGCGGATGTGGTCATGGTGGCACATATATTATTGTCAGAGCTTGATGCTCAGTATCCTTCCTCGATGTCAACGGACATTATTACAGGCATTTTACGCAATCAGCTTGGCTTTGATGGTGTTGTGATGACAGATGATATGACCATGAAGGCAATTACCAATCATTTTGATATGAGGCAGGCGGCAGTGAATGCTGTGAAGGCAGGCAATGATATTGTGTTAATTGCCCATGAGTATGGCAATGTGCAGGTGGCTATAGAGGCAATAAAGGCGGCTGTTGCTAATGGTGAGCTCACTGAGGAGCGCATTGATGACAGTGTACGTAGAATTATTCAGCTCAAGCAAAAATATGGGCTCAGCAATAACCAAGCAGCACCAGTTGATATTAATAAGCTTAATACAGCGATTAATCATGTTTTAAATACGTATATGAAATAGTAGAGGGGGGACTAAACATCCCCCTTTTGATAAATAAGCTGCACAACACCAGAGGAAAATGCTTTTGTTTGGATAAGCGTTAGCTGAAGTCGCTCCGTAATATTTGTAAATAATGGCTTGCCTTCACCTAAGACAACAGGGTGAACAGAGAGGCGAAATTCATCGATAAGCCCTAAATTAATAAATGTTGTAATCAAACTTGCCCCACCATAAAGCCAAATATTTTTGCCCTGCTTTTGTTTAAGCTTGAACATTTCCTCGGCAATATTTTCGTGAATAAGGGTAACATTATGATGCTGGTCTTGCAGTGTGCTGGAAAAGACGTACTTGCCTTTGCTATGAATAAGTGACCAAAATTGTTTGTCTTCCTCATTATTAGTATCAGGTGTATATTGCCCCCATGCCTCATAGCTTTTTCTGCCATATAAAATCGTATCAATCTCATGTAAAAAGCTTGTAAATTCCATATCAGGCTCCATAATACACCAATCCACTTCGCCATTTTTACCTTCAATAAAGCCATCTAATGTAACCGCTAAATCTAATATGATTTTTCTATCTGCCATAGTTACGTTCCTTTCAATTTTAATCTAGCATTCATCATAACAGCTCCTTTGAAACATTGCGAATTTCTTAGTATAATAAAGAACAAACATTCGGGTAAGGAGCGGTCATTCATGAAATTTATTTTAGCGGAGAAGCCCTCTGTTGCGAAAAATATTGCAGATGCCTTGCATATTAAAAAGAAGCAGGACGGCTTCTTTGAGGGCAATGGCTATATTATTTCGTGGGCTTTTGGGCATCTTTTACAGCTTTATGATGCGAAGGACTATGATTCAAAAATGGCAAAATGGCAGATGGAGAACTTTCCATTTATGCCAGAGCACTTTCGCTACAAGGTGAAAATGGATGCGAAAAAGCGTGGTAAGGAGGATGCGGGCGCAAGAAAGCAATTACAAATTATTCAACGCCTAATTAATCGTTCAGATGTACAGATGATTATTTCAGCCTGTGATTTTGATCGTGAGGGGCAAATTATTGGAGATAGTATTATTTATCAGCTAAATCGCCAAAAGCCTGTGTACCGTTTGCTATTAAATGAATGGACAGCGGATGAGGTGCGTAAAGGGCTGGCGACGATCAAGCCGAATAGTGAATTAAAGCCATTGCAGGATGCAGGGGTAAGCCGTCAATGGGCGGACTGGCTGATTGGCATTAACTTAACATCTGTTGCGACATTAAAATATCAGCAAGGCACAGGTAAAGCGTTAAACATTGGGCGTGTGCTTTTGCCTACATTAAAAATCATTTATGATCGCGATCAGGAAATCGAACGCTTTGTCCCTGAGGACTATTTTAAATTAGCCGCACAATTTAGCACCGAGGATGGGCGAGCCTATGAGGGCATTTATTATGAAAATAAGGTCGATAGGTTTAAAAATAGAGAGGATTTAGAGCGTATTGAGCAGGCGCTTGATCAGCAGCAAGCCATGATTGTGGATAAAAAGGTAGAGCGTAAAAAGGAATATCCACCAATGCTCTTTAATTTATCGAATTTACAGGGCTTTATTACAAGTAAATATAAGGGCTGGACATCTGATAAGGTGCTTAAAGTGGCACAAACACTTTATGAGAAAAAGTATATTACGTATCCTCGTACAGCCAGCGTCGTGTTAGAGGAAAGCTTAGTGGAGAAAACCGCTAACGTGCTGGAGCGTCTAAAAGCAGGCTTACCGTATGAGCATGAGATTCAGTTTACAAAGAACAAGCGAATTTTTGACAATGCAAAAGTGGAAAGCCATAGTGCTATTATTCCTACATATGTGCTACCGAAATCATTAGCAACAGATGAGGCAATTGTTTATCAGGCTATTAAAAACCGTTTTATGATGCAGTTTATGCCTGTTGCAGAATATGAGGAAACACGTATTACAACGAAGGTGCAGGAGATACCGGGAATTTTTGCGACAAAGGGGAGGGTGCAATTAGTAGAGGGCTGGAAAAAGGTTGAAGCCATTGCCTCAACGGATATTATTTTGCCACTTGTGCATGTTAATGAGCCTGTTCATATTACGGAGCATCAAATTACCAAGCATGTAACAACACCACCTAAGCGCCATAGCGAAAAAACATTGCTGCGTGTAATGGAAACATGTGGAAAGGGTGTGGATGACCCTGATACAATGGCGGCTATTTTAAGCGGCTATAGTATTGGCACACCTGCTACACGCGCCGAAACGATTAAAAAGCTGCTGACGGTTGGCTATATCACTATGGACAATAAAAGCTTAGTATGCACAGAGCTTGGGCGCAATTTAGTGGAAACCTTTCCTGTGAAAGATTTATTTGATTTAGAATTTACAGGACGGCTAGAAAAAACATTGGCTGACATTGAAAAAAGAAGATATTCCAAAGAGCAGTTTTTACACTTTATTTGCCAATTTACGGTTCAAGCTGTGCATACCATTAAAAGCAGCGAGGATGTGCTATTAACGAAGGTCACACGTACAAAGAAAAAATTTGAGGCAGTTGGCAAATGCCCTCTATGCGGCCATCAGGTCATTGAAGGGCAGAGGGGCTTCGGCTGCAGCAATTGGCAAAATGGCTGTCCATTTGTTATTTGGAAAAACGATAAATTTCTTGTAGCCTTAAAGAAAAAGCCAACGAAAACAATGGTAAAAGCCTTACTTGCCAAAGGGACGGTGCTGGTGAAAGGCTTAACAAGTAAAAAAGGGCAGAAATTTGATGCCTATTTACAATATACAAAACATGCAGATAACAATTATTTTAGCTGGCAGATGCATTTTCCAGATAAAAAGCAATAGCTATTGCTGAAAGGGATTGTCCATATATGGTCCCTTTATCGTAAGTCGCATAAGCTGTGTCGCCATAAATTTGGGTGTATAGGGCATATCATGCTCAAGCCACCAAATAATGACCTCAAGAAAGGCAGCGGCATAAAAGCGCACAGCCATATCACGCGGCACAGTAAGCTTCTGATCATTAGGCTCCATTAAAGCAATACCGTTTGCTACAAACTCAATAATAATGTCCTTTAAGCCAGCCGCAAAATACGGAATATTTTGCTCTGTTAAATAAACCTTATAAAGCTTGCTATTAAGCGCAATTTGCTCAAATAGATGCATAAATGTTTCATGTGGCTGGTCATAATTGGGCAATAAATTAACTTCCTTTTTTTCTCGCACGGTTGGCTGAATACTGCTTACTAATTCCTGCAAAATCTCCGCTGAGCTTTGATACAGTAAATCTAGCTTATCACGATAATGTAAATAAAAAGTGGCACGGTTTAGGGTTGCACGCTGTGTAATATCCTGCACCGTAATTTTCTCATAGCCTTGTTCATCAATTAATGCCACTAATGCATCTCTTAATAATTGGCGTGTTCTTCTTACACGAGGGTCTAATTTTTTCGACATTTTCATGCTCCTTGTATTAAATTTAATTGTTTGACAACAGATGGCTCGAAAATGTTGTCAATGCGTCATAAATGGCGTGAGTGTTGTTTGCCCTTTGTGCGTAAAAGGTTATAATTATATTAACGACACAGTGTCGATAATACAACTAGTTGTTAATGTATTCACGGATTGTTCATTTCTAAAAGAGAAGGGAAGTTTTTTAGATGGGTCGTTTAACTGGAAAAGTAGCAATTATTACAGGTGCAGCCATGGGTATGGGTGCTTCAGAGGCAAAGCTTTTTGCACAAGAAGGAGCAAAGGTCATTGCAACAGATGTGCAAATTGAGCCACTGCTGGGCTTAGTCGCAGATATTAAAGAAAATGGTGGAGATATTATTGGTCTTCAGCATAATGTAACGTCTGAGGATGAATGGAAGGCCGTCATTGCAGAGGCAGTAAAGGCTTATGGCAAAGTCGATGTGCTTGTCAACAATGCGGGCGTGTCATCACCAAAAACAATTGCTAATATGGAAATGGATGAATGGAATAAAGTCATGGATATTAATTTAAATGGCTGTATTATTGGCATGAAATACGTTATTCCTGAAATGCAAAAGGCTGGCGGCGGTTCGATCATCAATATTTCTTCTATTGGCGGTATTGTTGGAATGGCTGGAACAAGCCCATATACAGCTGCAAAAGGAGCGCTACGTGTGCTTTCGAAATCGGCTGCTATTGAGTACGGCAAAGATAAAATTCGCGTCAATTCGGTTCACCCAGGAATTATTGTGACACCAATGACAGCCCCTACTATGGAGGAAGGCGGCGCACTGCCTTATTACCAAGCATATACGCAGCTACCGTACTTTGGTGAGCCTGAGGATGTAGCATATGGCGTTGTCTTCCTTGCCTCTGATGAATCACGCTTTATGACAGGCGCAGAGCTAGTCATTGACGGCGGCTGGACAGCAATTTAATCATATAGATGAAAAAACTAGGCATCATACTGAGATGAGCCTAGTTTTTTTATGGACAAAAGAAGCGAATACTCGCAGAGCAGAAGTAAATACACACGAGCAGAGAGAATACTCGCGGAGCATGAGCGAATATCCGTGAAGCAGAAGTAAATACTCGCGAATCGAAGCGAGAGCAATCTCCTTTATAGTCCCCCATGCTTTATTAAAATCATGATAAACACAAACATCGTTATGCATTGTGCATATGATAGGAAGAGTAAGCGTTTTCTTCATTAACATTATGTGAACATCCTGAAAAAAATGCATAAAAACCTTAACTATTTCAAATGAAATCCGTATAATAAATCAAATAGTACGAAAATTGTCCATTTTCTCGATAAATTGCGTGAATTTTTGAAATTGTATTGACGTGGGAAATGATAATTTGTACACTGTGTAAAGTCAAATGTTTTTTATAGGAATACAATTAATTTGAAAAAGTTAGGATTTGATAGATATGATCGTATGTAAATTTGGTGGAACATCTGTAGCAAGTGCAGAGCAAATTCAAAAGGTAGCAAATATTGTGAAATCGAATCCAGCACGTAAAATCGTTGCTGTTTCAGCGCCGGGGAAACGCTCTGGTGACGATATAAAAGTAACAGACCTATTAATTCAATTAGCAAATGCAGCGTTGCAAAATGAGGATATCGAAGAAAAATTACAAACAGTTGTGAATCGCTATAAGGCGATTGCAGACGGCTTAGCATTAGACCATGCTATTTGTGATATTATTGCTGAGGATTTACGTGAACGTGTACAAGGTGATAAAGCGAATATTGATTTATTTGTCGACAGCCTTAAAGCAGCAGGTGAAGATAATAACGCGAAGCTTATTGCCGCCTATTTTAATGCAATCGGTATGCCTGCTCGCTATGTAAGCCCGAAGGAAGGTTTGGTGGTCAATGATTTACCAGAACGTACCTTTGCTTTACCAGAGGCATATACAAATTTAGCGTCATTAAAAGATACAAAAGAAATTATTGTGTTCCCTGGTTTCTTCGGTTACACTAAAGCGGGCATATTGCGAACGTTTGACCGTGGCGGCTCTGATATTACAGGCTCTATTTTAGCGGCAGCCGTTGAAGCAGAGCTTTATGAAAACTTTACGGATGTAGATTGTGTGTTCTCTGCAAATCCGAAGGTTGTTAATGATCCAGTGGAAATTAAAGAAATTACGTATCGCGAAATGCGTGAACTATCCTATGCAGGCTTTTCGGTATTCCATGATGAAGCGTTAATGCCTGTCTACAAGATTGGGGTGCCAGTGAACATTAAAAATACAAATAATCCTTCAGCCCCAGGTACACGTATTGTACCAAGCCGCCCTGCAACAGGTCGTCCTGTTACAGGTATTTCGGCAGACAGTGGCTTTTCAACATTATATGTTTCTAAATATTTAATGAACCGTGAAGTAGGCTTTGGACGAAAGCTGCTTCAAATTTTAGAAGATGAGCATATTTCTTATGAACACACACCATCTGGCTTAGATGATATTTCCGTTATTATGCGTTCGAATCAGCTAACACCAGAAAGTGAAGCACGTATTCTTAGCCGTGTGAAAGAGGAGCTGCATGCAGATCACGTAGAGATGCGCCATGGCTTCTCAATGATTGTGATTGTTGGAGAGGGAATGCGCCATAATACAGGATTAGCTGCTCGCGCTGCCACAGCGATTTCAAGAACAGGCGCAAACATTGAAATGATTAATCAAGGCTCGTCTGAAGTAAGTCTTGTGTTTGGTGTACTTCAGGAATATGAAAACCGCATTTTACAAGCGCTATATGAAGAGTTTTTCGCGCATGCAAAGGCTTAACAACAATAACCACACTAATCCAAGGCTTTCTAGCTTGGATTGGTGTTTTCTTTTTGCCAAGAATACGGTAAAATCGAGGGCATACATAGTTGGGAGGGTCTTGTGTGAAAAATTTATCAATCGGGATGCTATTTTCCGTAATCGGGATACTTTTTGTTTGTTTAACGATTATGGATATTTTGCCATCATCCACAAAGACGATGAAAATTGTTTATATAGCCATTGGATGGGTCTTTATTATTATCGGCTCTGTTATTCGCTTTAAGCATCTAAAACAAAAACAATAACAGCGCTGTGCAAGCATAAATAATTTAAGTATAATATGAGAGCATCAACAGTACAAATTCTTCTTGTAAGAATTTGTTTTTTTATGTTCCGTTCTAGACGGATAAAAAGGAGATGAGAAGATGCCCATACTTGGCAAGGAGCATATTGAGGTTTTCGACAACTATATTGCACTGCGAGTTGCTTCACCACTCAAGGTTGTATCCTCAGCGATGCATAACCCCGGCTTTGGCTACTATACACATTTAATGAACCGTACAGTGCCAATCACATATGATGAAAGACAGCCCCATCAGGAGTACCAGCAATTTTTGCAGGCACAGGGCTTTCCAATCGACAATACGGTGGCAATGATGACGGCTGTACAAGCGAAATTTGCGACCGTGCGAGAATTTACATATGAAGGTATCCAGATTGTTATTATGATTACAGCAGGGCTTGGTAATGCGGTTGATATTACGCGCGCATTCCATCGAGAGGAGCAGTACCATGCAGGCACGATTAATACATGGGTGCTCATTAATGGCAAGCTGTCTGATGAAGCATTATTTCAGGCAATGATTTCGACAACAGAGGCAAAGGTCAAGGCAGTAGTGGATGAAGCAATCATAGACCCTACAACGGGCACACAGGCTACAGGCACTTCAACCGATAGCTTGCTTATTGCCTCTACAGAAGAGGGCGACTACCATCAATATGCAGGGCCTATTACGCTGCTTGGCAAGGTGATTGGCTATGGCGTTTATACAACAATGCGTGAGGCAATTGCCCGCTATAAACAAGATAAAGAGGAGAAGGCACAATGTTGACACTGATCATTGCCTGTCTAATAGGGCTGTTATTCGACTTAGTGGTAGGGGACCCGCCAAGGCTGCCGCATCCTGTACGCTGGATTGGTAAGCTGATTCAAGCGCAAACGGCTTTATGGAATAAGGGGAAATGGCGTAAGCTACGTGGTATGGTGATGGCGTTGGCTGTTGTGGGCACAACGATGTTTGTGGTGACCCTCATTGTACTGCTAAGCTATCAAGTAAGCCTGCTTTTTGGCATTGCGGTAGAAGGGCTGCTCATTGGCATTGGCTTGGCACAGCGCAGCCTAAAGGAAGCGGCGCTGGCGGTATATGAGCCGCTTGTACAGGGCGATTTTGCCGAAGCACGTGTCAAGCTATCATGGATTGTAGGGCGTGATACCGATCAGCTTGGCGAGGATGAAATTGTCCGTGGCGTGGTGGAAACCGTTTCTGAAAATACAAGTGATGGTGTAACGGCTCCGCTTTTTTATGCATTGCTCTTTGGCGCAATTGGCTTATGGGGCTATAAGGCTGTCAATACGTTAGACTCCATGGTTGGCTATAAAAATGAAAAATATCAGGACTTTGGCATGTTCTCGGCGAAGCTGGATGATGTGTTAAACTTTATTCCAAGTCGTCTAACAGGCTTACTTATGGTGCTAGGTACAAAAAATGAAACAGACTGGTCGCTTGGCAAGCGCTTAAAGCGTTGGGTTCAGGATGCAAGGAAGCATCCAAGCCCTAATAGTGGCTATTTAGAGGCAGCAACGGCTGTACAGCTTGGCGTGCAGCTTGGAGGCAGAAATAGCTATCAAGGGGTTATTTCACATCGTGCATTAATGGGAGAAAGGCTAGTGCCGTTAACGAAGGAGCATATTGTCACATCCATTACGCACATGCGTATGGCTACGTGGCTCTTTATGCTTGTCATGGTGGCAGTGGAGGTGTTGATCTATGTTATTGCCTAATCATGGCGCAAATCCACAGCATGTTTATCAGCGATTAGGCTTGCAGATGCCAAAGGAGGTCTATGATTTTAGTGAAAATGTCAATGCCGCAGGACCACCAGCCTTTGTGGAGGCATGCTGGCAAGCATTTTATCCATTGCTTCAGCGTTATCCAGACCCAAATGGCGAGCCATTTCTAACAAAGGTGGCAGCCTTTCATCAGGTGGCAAAGGATAGGATTGTACTAGGAAATGGCGCAGCAGAGCTGTTTAATGCGCTGGCAAGACGCTATGCACAGAAGCAGGTTATTGTTGTGCATCCAACCTTTTCGGAATATGAGCGTACACTGCGTGCTGTCGGGGCAACGATTATACCAGTAATTGTGACGGATTTTATGGCGTATACATTGCCAATGGAGCAGCTTAAGCGGGCAATGGTGCAGGCAGATGCGCTTTATCTTTGTACGCCTAATAATCCAACAGGGGTATTGCCTACAAAAGAGGACATAGAGGCATTAATAGCGTATGGAGCCGCAGTTGACTGTGAGCTTGTGCTGGATGAGGCTTTTATGGATTGGGTGGACGAGTCATCTTCCATGATTCAAGCTAGCGCTAAAAATCCACATGTCATTGTGGTACGTTCCATGACGAAAATGTATGCGATTCCGGGCTTACGGCTTGGCTATTTAGTGGCACATCCACCAATTGTAGCGACATTGCGAGAGGTGCTACCGCATTGGAATATAAATGCCTTTGCACTAGTAATTGGAGCAGGCTGCTTGGATGAGCAGCACTATTGTCAGCAGGCAATTGCCTATGCTGCCACACAGCGGGAGCAACTTCAGCACTATTTACAGGGCAATGGCTGTCAGGTGACAAATAGTGTAACCAATTATGTATGCTTCTCGTTGCCGAAAGACCAGCGGGCGGATGACTTTTTTACATATTGTTTAGCAAAGGGCGTTGTGCTACGCCATACCAAAAACTTTCAGGGCTTACAGGGGCAATGGTTCCGCATTGGCATCAAGGATGTAGCAGCGATGACCTATTTATATCATTGCTTACAAGCATGGTTTAATAAGGGGAGAGCAATGTGACAACTTTTTATTTAGTAAGACATGGTGAAACCGTGTGGAATCAGGAGCAGCGCTTACAGGGCTGGCTAGATTCACCATTAACGGCTGCTGGCAAGGAGGCTGCACAAAAGCTCCAGCAGCAATTACAGTCCATTCCGTTTGTGGCTGGCTATAGTAGCTCAAGTGGTCGTGCTAAGGAAACAATGGCAATTTTAACGGCGACGCGACAGCTACCTATCTATTATGAGGAGCAGTTACGCGAAATCTATTTGGGGGACTGGCAAGGGCAGCGAATTGAAGATATTATGACGACAGATCGGCTGAATTATGAACGGTATACACATGACCCTGCACAATTTATAGCAACACATACAGAAAGCTTTAGTGCTGTGACAGCACGAGCTATGTCTGTGTTAGAAAAAATTGCTAAACGGCATAGGAATCAGCCAGTGTTGCTTGTGTCACATGCCGTTACGATTAAATGTATTGTCAATGCTATTTTACAGCGCGATATTTGTGAGCTATGGGCAGCACCCTTTATCCATGGGACAAGTGTGACGGTTATTGCTTATAAAGACCAGCAGTGGCTTGTGAAAGAGATTGGCAATATCCAGCATTTACAGGAGGTGTGAGAAATGCCACTTATTTTTATAGCAGGCGGTGTGCGCAGTGGTAAATCCCAATTTGCTGAACAAATGGCAGCACGCTATTGCCAAGCACAGCGGTTTATTTATCTTGCCTCTGGTGTTGCCTTGGATCAGGAGATGCAGCAGCGCATTTTACGTCATCAGGCAGATCGGCAAGCACAGCCTATACATTGGCACACGGTGGAGGCCCCCTCTGCAATAGCGGATGCGCTTGCTGAATGCAAGGCTGGCGATATTGTGCTATGGGATTGTGTTACAACATGGCTGGCAAATATTTTTTATGAGGGCTTTGATGATGGTACACCTTGCTTTGCACAGCCAGGCTGCTTAGATAACAAGCTTGCACAGGTCAAGCAGGCAATCGAGGCATTGCTAGCACAAGATATTGTGCTGCTTGTTGTGTCGAATGAGCTGTTTGATGAGCCGCCCTATGCAAGCCATGAGGTGGAGCTTTATCGACAAACGCTGGGGCAATGCCATCAATGGTTTGTCGCTACCGCACAAGAAGCCTATGAAATCCATTATGGTATTGTGAAAAGATGGAAGTAATCGAGAAGGAAGGCAAAAAAATGAAAACGATATGGTCTAGCCTACTGCTAGCATTTCAATTTTTTACGGTATTGCCTGTACAGAAAGAGCTGCCATTAAATAGAGCCACCATTACAGGGATGTTTGCCTGCCTACCGTGGATAGGGGCTTTGATGGGGGCAACTGTAGCCGTTGTTCTTTACGGTCTAACACAGTGGACGGCAAGCAGTGATATATTGCTAGCCTTTATTGTGCTGGGGCTCTTTGCCTTATGGACAGGTGGCTTGCATTTAGATGGCTTTATTGATATGGGGGATGCTTATTTTTCGTATCGGGATCGTGAGAAGCGGCTGGAAATTTTAGATGACCCACGGGTGGGGGCATTTGGTGTATTAGCTGTGCTATTTTTATTATTAGGGAAGTTTGTTATTTTGCATGAGCTTTTTGTCCAACAGCAATTTGCTCTATGGATGGCTGTATTCGTACCTTTTTTAACAAGGATTGGGATGAGCCTTTATTTTTTATCGCTGAAATGTGCGAAGGATAAAGGGCTTGCCTATTATTTTCAATCACATATTCATGCAAAGGCATTAACAGGCTGGATGCTAGTATCTCTTATACTGGGGCTAGCGCTTGTACTCGTGATCACAAAGCTGTCAATCGTGCCTGTTATACTTGTAGTGGTGCTAGCGCTGGCCTTGCTGCTATTTCGCCAGTTTACTGTGCGTAATTTTGGCGGTGTATCAGGTGATTTACTGGGCGCTTCAATTGAAGGAATGGAGGTTGTGCTATGGGTG
Source organism: Lysinibacillus sp. NPDC098008 (assembly GCF_044760715.1). Classification (NCBI taxonomy): domain Bacteria; kingdom Bacillati; phylum Bacillota; class Bacilli; order Caryophanales; family Bacillaceae; genus Lysinibacillus; species Lysinibacillus sp. NPDC098008. The sequence goes on along the minus strand of NZ_JBIWBA010000007.1, from coordinate 36,635 downwards.
ACATTGTTACTGTGCGCTTAATTCGGCATGCACCAACAACTGCCAATATAGAAAAACGCTATCTTGGCTGGACGGATGCACCATTGGCTAATCCAATGGCACTCACTGTAATTGATGATACCGTTCAACAAGTGTATGGCAGTGATTTACAGCGCTGTCAAACAACAGCGTCGTATTATTTTCCAAATGCCAGCTATTGTGCAGATGCAAGATTGCGAGAAATGCATTTTGGGGCATTTGAAGGCAAGACCTATACGGATTTACAGGCACAGCCCCAGTATCGTGCATGGCTCGATGACCCTGACCAGACGCCACCGCCGCAGGGCGAGCGCTTTAAGGCATTTACCGCGCGTGTACTAGATGGCTTTTATGCTTTGCCAAAGGATGAGGATCACTATTATCTTGTCGTTCATGGTGGAGTGATTCGTGCCTTGCTTGTAGCATTTGCTCCAACGGAACAGCCCTTTTGGTCGTATCAGGTGTCGCATGACCAGCAATTTATTTTAACATTTACGCGTAAGGCTTGGGAGGAGGGAGCAAGATGCATATCTTTATTGGTGGAGCCTATAATGGCAAAACCGACTATGTAATGCGTTACTATCAACAGCAGCACGTTGTACTGGTGGATGGTGCAATACCAAAGGAAGCGCCAGCGTGTGACGTGCTGGTGCTGAAAAATTTAGAAAAATGGCTGGTAACACAGTCGTTAGAGGATGATGCGCCACTTATTCAAACGATGCTGACAGAGCTACGGCAGCTAGCGCAGCAATGTACATTGGCAGTGATTGTGACAGATATGGGGCGTGGCGTTGTGCCAATGGACAAGCAGGCACGGCTATTACGGGATACCTGTGGTCGCTTCTATCAGGCTTTATTTGCGGAAGCGGAGCAGGTTGTTCGCATTTGGTATGGCATTGGTGAGTCTATTAAGGAAAAGAGGGAATGACATGGAGCGACAAAAGCTGGTGAAATGGGTACTGGCAGCAATGGTTGCAGCAATTTGTGCGGTGGGGGCAATGATTAAAATTCCATTATTTATCATGCCAACGGTTGCGCTTGACTCAGCGCCTGCCTTTTTAAGTGTTGTTTTTTTATCGCCTGTGCTAGCGGGAGCGGCAGGACTAATTGGGCATTTTATAACAGCATTAACAGCAGGCTTTCCACTAGGTCCGTTGCATCTTATTATTGCTGCTGAAATGTTTGGTGTTGTGTGGCTTTTTGGGGTGATGCATAGAAGGGGGATGCATGTTTGGAAATGGCCTGTTGCCTTTCTGCTAAACGGTGTAGCTGCACCATTGCCGTTTTACTTTATCATTAGCCCAGCATTTTTCTGGGGAGCGCTTGCCAGCATTTGTGCGGCAACAGCGATTAATTTAGTGATAGCTGCTATCGTTATGCCTGTATTAACAAAGGTTTTAGTGCGCAAGGAAGGTAGCCTATTATGAGAAATGCCATACAGGTAGGAAGCCTTATTGCGACAATGGATAATGCGGCAGCCATCGGGCAAAAGCCACAGGATATTGTAGCAGCATCAGATACATTGACAGCCTATATGACAGCGCGTGTTACCTTTTTAGAGCAGCTTGCCGCACAGGCTTTGCCTACGCATATTTTGCTGGCGAATTTTTCGGGAGATGCCGCATGGTCACGTTATCTAGCAGGGATACAGCAAGTTTTTGAGGAAGCAGGGCTTGCCTGCCCTACCATTGCTGGGAGCACAGAATCCAATATGCCAACTAGTCAATCAGGCTTAGCTATTACAATGCTTGGGGAGCCACAGCAGCGTGCAGCCTTTCAGCGTGAACGGCTGAGCTGGTATACATATGGCTTACCGCTTGTGGGGGCAGAGGTACTAGCACAGCCTGAGGATGTTGCACAGCTTCAGCCGATTTTTCAAGCATGGCAGTCAGAAATTGTGCAGCAAGTATGGCCTGTTGGGTCAAAGGGGCTACAGGGGGAATATAGCCGTCTTTTTGGACAGATGGTTGTGGACAGTCCGTTGGATGCAACTAAATCAGCAGGCCCATGCACCGTTCTTTTACTTGGTATAGACCCAGCAAAAGAGCAGCAGGCACAAAAATTTTTCCCTAGAAATTTTGCAAAACTGCATTGCCATCGGGCTTGAGTTGAGCCAAAGCATAACAAGGGGCAAAACACCTATTGCAACCCTAAACACAATATGTTAGATTTGTTTAGGAATCAAAACACTATATATAGTATGTTGGACAAACGGTACCAAGATGGTTTAAAAGGGAATTCGGAGCAAGTATGCTTGTAAGCCGAAGCTGTCCCCGCAACTGTACGTGCTGACAAATAATCAAGGAGCCACTGTTTTTTTAATGGGAAGGCGATTATTTGGAGGAAGCATAAGCCAGGAGACCTGCCGCATTGTTCAAGACAGCAACACATTCTTCGGGGATTGAGAAGTGGAGGCGAGAGATTTGCACACGGCTTTTGTGTGCTTGTCCTTCATTTCCATTTCCGATTGTACAGCGATTATGCAGCCGATTAATGTTGCGTAATCGCTTTTTTATGTTGCTGGAGGAAAGGGAGAGAATAGATGACAACGCAAATTGAACAGCAAATAGCTAAGCTACAACAACGTTACACGGAGGATGAACTGGAAAGCTTTGTGAGATTATCGGATCGCTGGCTACGCAAAAATGATAATGCTACATTTGACGCATGGGCGGATGCAATGATTTTACAGGCGCTTAGCTTGATAGATGAGGAGGAGCCCTACTGGACATTTGTGGCTGCACATCTTTACTTAGAAAAATTATACAATCAATTTGCAGCACAGCGTGGTGTTGCACCAACGGATGTGTATCAAGCATTCCCAGCACAGCTTGCACGATATACAGAGGCTGGCTTGTATCATAACAGCTTAACAGCTAAATATAGTGCACAGGAGCTACAGCAATTAACAAGCTATTTAGACGCTAGTCGTGACGAGCTATTTACATATATCGGCTTAAAAACATTAATGGATCGCTATGTTGTGCGTGATTATACGAAAACGCCTGTGGAGCTTCCTCAGGAGCGCTGGATGGTCATTGCCATGACATTAATGCAGGATGAAACAGAGGACCGTTTAACAAAGGTGCAAGAGGCTTATTGGGCGATGAGTAATTTATATATGACAGTCGCAACACCAACATTATCGAATGCTGGGAAAACACATGGTCAGCTTTCTAGCTGCTTTATTGACACAGTCGATGATAGCCTGCAAAGCATTTATGATACTAATACCGATGTGGCGACATTATCAAAATATGGCGGTGGTATCGGTGTTTATATGGGAAAAATTCGTAGCCGTGGCTCAGCCATTAAAGGCTTTAAGGGCGCATCCAGTGGTGTGCTACCGTGGATTAAGCAGCTCAATAATACAGCCGTTTCAGTTGACCAGCTTGGACAACGCCAAGGAGCTATCGCTGTTTATTTAGATGTTTGGCATAAGGATGTTTTTACATTTTTAGATTTACGCCTAAACAATGGGGATGAGCGTTTACGTGCCCATGATATTTTTACAGGGCTATGCATACCAGATATTTTTATGGAAGCAGTGGAGGCACGTGAGGATTGGCATTTATTTGACCCGCATGAAGTACGTGAGGTGATGGGCTTCTCCTTAGAGGATTCCTACGATGAAGCAAAGGGAAATGGCTCCTTCCGCACGAACTATGCTGCATGTGTGGCAAATCCATTATTAAGCCGTGAAGTCGTACCAGCCATTGATATTATGAAGCGAATTATGCGCTCACAGCTCGAAACAGGTGTGCCGTTTATGTTCTACCGTGATGAAGTGAACCGCATGAATCCGAATCAGCATGAAGGCATGATTTACAGTTCGAATTTGTGTTAATTGTAGCACCTTCAATCAGAAATGGTTGTCGAAAACTCCGTTAAACGGGGAAAGTCACTCAGTGATAACCCACCGTGCTAAATCTTTTGATTAAATATTTGGAGTTTTATATAATAGAACAAATATTCTGTTTTAGGAGTGATTGATATTTCTAAAGAATATGGGTTCATATATGTAACAACAAATAAATTAAATGGTAAAAAATATATTGGGAAATGTATTTATGATCGAGTAAATAACTGGGAAAATTACTTAGGATCAGGAGTATATTTGAAAAGAGCCATAAAAAAATACGGTAAAGAAAATTTTGAGAGAGAAATTATTTGTAATGCTTATTCTGAAGAAGAATTAAATCAATTAGAAGAGTTTTACTTGAATTACTTTGATGTTGTTAATTCTACTGAATATTATAATATTAAACTTACTTCAATTGGTGGAGATATCTTTACTTTTAACCCAAATAAGGAAGCTATAAGAAAGCAAAGAACTGAGCAAATGACTGGCAAAGGCAATCATCAATTTGGCAAGCCTAAAACAAAAAAAATGATTGAATCAGTGAAAAAGGCCAACTCAAAGTGTGTCATAATTGATAGTGTTGAATATGAATCAGTCACACTGGCTTCACACCAATTAGGAATAGGTATTAGTACAATTAATTACAGATTAAATTCGGATAATTTTCCATCATATACACGAGTAATGCCAAAAAGGGAAGTTAAAATTAATGGCTATCCGTGTAAAGTTGGTAATCAGGTATTTGATTCAATAACAGAAGCAGCTAAGTTTTATGGTATTTCAACACATGCCATGAGATATAGAATGAATTCTCAAAATTTCCCTGACCATATTTTACTTAATCAAAAGTAAATGCCTAACGACTATCGAAAGTATAGCTCATTGAAAAACATGGGTGAAGAAGCGAGTAGAGTACCCCTCAAGCGAGGCCCTATTAAGGGATAATTCATAAAGGGAAAAGCGGAGCATCCTACAGGTAGAGCTGAGGATGATGATATAGTCTCCTCTGCATAGTGATATGCAGCAGTTCATAAAAGAACGGATTAGGCTTAGCGAACCTAATTGAAGAAAAGGACTGAAATTTTTCAAAATATGTCACCAACTGAATTTGAATCGATTACACTTGAGGACGATGTGATTGTCACGCGTCGTAAGCCTGGCGATTTTGTTGTTTGTAACTTGTCTTCTATTAATCTAGGAAGAGCTGTACCTGCTAACGTCTTAGAGCGTTTAATTCCGATTCAGGTACGTATGCTTGATAATGTTATTGCGTTAAATACGATTCCTGTAAAGCAGGCAGAGCGCACCAATTTACGCTACCGCGGCATTGGACTTGGCACATTTGGCTGGCATCATTTATTAGCGCTGAAGGAAATTCAATGGGAGTCCGAGGAAGCAGTCGAATACGCGGATAAGCTGTATGAGGACATTGCCTATTTAACAATTCGTGCCTCCAATGCGTTAGCAAGTGAAAAAGGAGCGTATCCATTATTCGAGGGCTCTGATTGGCAAACAGGAGCCTACTTTGACAAGCGTGACTATAATAGCGACAAATGGAATGCTTTACGCAAGGCAGTGGCGAAAGAAGGAATGCGCAATGGCTATGTGATGGCGATTGCTCCGAATTCCTCGACATCCATTTTAGCAGGCAGTACAGCAACAATTGACCCGATTTTCCAAAAGAGCTACTCAGAGGAGAAGAAGGACTATAAAATCCCTGTGACTGTGCCTGATTTATCGCCAGTAACAACTTGGTACTATAAATCTGCTTATTTCATCGATCAAAATTGGACAATTAAGCAAAATGCAGCCCGTGCCCGCCATATCGACCAAGGCATTTCATTGAATTTATATGTTCAAAATACTATTAAGGCGAAGGATTTACTGGCACTGCATATGAACGCTTGGGCAAGTGGTGTGAAAACAACCTATTATGTACGCTCCACATCTGTCGAATTATTAGAATGTGAGTCTTGTGCAAGCTAGGAGGAATAAAACGATGACAACAATTACGAAACGACAAATTATGGATAAGGAAGCACCTAACCGCTCTACAGGTATTGTGAACGGGCGCTCCTCTAATATTTTAAATTGGGATGACGTGCGCTTTAGCTGGGCGTATCCTAAGTATAAAAAAATGCTTGGCAACTTCTGGACACCCTTTGAAATTAATATGAGCAATGATGTTAAGCAGTTTCCAGAGCTAACAAAGGATGAACAAGAATCATTTTTAAAAATTATTGGCTTATTGGCACTATTGGATAGTGTGCAAACGGATTTTGCTGGCAAGGTGGCAGACTATTTAACCGATTCGAGCTTAAATGCGTTAATGATTATTCTAGCACAGCAGGAGGTTATTCATAATCACTCCTATTCCTATGTGCTGTCAAGTATTGTTAATAAAGCTGAGCAGGATCGTACCTTTGATTTTTGGCGTACGGAGCCCGTGCTAGAGCGTCGCAATGATTTTGTCATTAAAGGCTACCATGCTTTTTCCGAGGAGCCAACGGTTGAAAATATGCTAGAAGCCATTATTTATGATGTCATTTTAGAGGGCTTATTTTTCTATTCGGGCTTTGCCTTCTTCTATCATTTAGCGCGCAATCAAAAAATGGTCGCTACGTCTACGATGATCAATTATATTAATCGCGATGAGCAGCTCCATGTCGATTTATTTGTGAAAATTTATCAGGAGCTATTAGCGGAATATCCAGAGTACGATACACCTGAGCGTAAAGAGAAGGTGCAGGATATCTTCCGCGAAGCCGTTCAACTGGAAATCGATTGGGCAAATGAAGTGATCGGCGATAAAATTGAAGGGCTTGATGTTGAGGATGTCCATGATTATGTCCACTTCTATGCCAATGTGCGCTGTAATCAGCTTGGCGTTGACCGCCCATTTGACGGCTATCGCAAAAATCCATTGAAATGGATTAAGGCATATGAGGATGTGGACCAAGGCAAAACAGACTTCTTTGAGCAGCGTTCCCGCCAATATGTCAAAGTGAATGTAGAAGATAATGGTTTTGATGATTTATAATATTTGCTTGCTTTGTTCGCGGGTATTGCCTTTGCCTCCGCGGGTATTTACTCCAGCTTCGCGGATAGCCCTGATAAAACACTCCACTATGTGAAGTGACCCTTAAAAGTTAGACATGGTTATTTCATTAGGCAGCGGTTTGGGCATGGGTTCGATACTGTATCGGACTCATGCCTTTTATTTTGCCTTAATTCATTTTGTATTGTAATACGTAATGTAGGTTTCTAATTCGATTTTAAAATGCTCTATACTTTCAAACTCTTTATGGTTAAATCAATATTTTTTAAGACCTGTGTTTTACCATAAGATTTTGATAGATTTTTTGTTTCAATAATAATTGTCATATAGTTGACCTCCTTTACCACCATACTAGACAGGAACAGCCTCGCCAACCATAGATGTAACATGATTTAATGTGACATTTTTGTCATCCTTGTGCAACCAACTATTACGTGACTCGAAAAACATTGCCAATTGCGAATGATTTTCAGTTATAATGGAAAGCGAATGGGATTTGAACAGAACGGAGCGACAGTATGCAAGCAATTAAACAATTAGGGCAGTATTTAGCGCCCTACAAATTTTTAACCATTATTGCACCACTGCTAATGGTGCTAGAGGTGACAATGGATTTGCTACAGCCAACCATTATGCAGCATATGATTGATACAGGCATTGCCAATGAAGATCATCCATATGTGCTGAAAATGTTTGGCTGGATGCTGATAAGCGCGGTGCTTGGGCTAGTAGGCGGTATCGGCTGCTCGTATTACAGCTCAAAGGCAGCGATTCATTTTGCCTCAGATATTCGGCAGGCACTTTATGAAAAAATGATGAGCTATTCAGCAAGAGAGCGTGATGCCTTGACAACAGGCAAGCTGATTACGATTTTAACAAGTGATGTAGAAAGCATTCAGCGCGCATTTATGATGACATTACGTATTTTTGTGCGTGGGCCATTGCTATTTATCGGAGCAGTTATTATTGTTTTTATCACAGCACGGGAGCTTTTTTCCATTCTGCTGATTATCGTACCCATTTTAATTATTGCCATGTACTTTTTTACAAAGTATTCAGGCATGCTTTATCGCCGTGTGCAGGAGGCAATTGATGCGGTCAATACAAAGCTACAGGAAAATCTTGCTGGAATTCGCGTGGTGAAGGCCTTTCGACGTGAACAGCAGCAAATTTCGCAATTTAGTAGCTTGAATCATGTGCTGACAAAGCGTTTTATGACCGCCGAGCAAATTGTTGGGGTGCTTGTGCCTTTTACCATGTTTGTGGTTAATCTTGGCATTGTGGCAGCGCTCTGGCTTGGCGCGATCAAGGTGGAGGCAGGCACTTTACAGGTTGGGGTTATTCTTGCCTTTATTAACTATTTAACAATGATTTTAAATGGCTTAATGTCCTCCAGCATGGTGCTGATGCAAATTGCGCGCGCACTGCCCTCAGGAGAACGTATTGTCGATGTATTACATAAGGATGTTGCGGTGAAGGAAGCCGCCAATGCGCTTGCTGAGCCGCTAGCAGGAGCAATTGATTTTGACCATGTAAGCTATCGCTACTACGATACCGCAGAGGATGTCTTGAAAAATATTTCATTTTCGGTGCAGCCTGGGCAAACGGTGGGCATTATTGGGAAAACAGGCAGCGGTAAATCGACGCTCGTTAAGCTATTGCCACGTCTATTTGACCCAACAGGCGGGGAAATCCGTGTAGATGGCAAGCCACTTAAATCCTATGCATTGGCTACATTACGAGCATATATTGGCTTTACACCACAAAGAGCATTGCTATTTTCAGGGACAATTGACAGCAATGTTCGTCTTGGCAAGGACGAGGCAAGCGCAGAGGAGCTACAGCAGGCTTTAGATGCGGCTTGTGCCAGTGAATTTGTGGAGCGGCTTGAGCAGGGCTTGGCATATCCATTAGCACAGGGGGCTACCAATCTTTCCGGTGGGCAAAAGCAGCGGCTTGCGTTAAGTCGAGCGCTTATTCGCAAGCCTGCCATTTTAGTGCTGGATGATACAACCTCGGCACTTGATAGTGGCTCTGAGAAGCATGTACAGCAGGCGATTGCTGCAAATTATGCGGATACAACAACATTTATCGTAGCATCGAAAATTACCTCGATTCAGCAGGCGGATATGATTCTTGTCTTAGCGGATGGTGAAATTGTTGGGCAGGGCACACATCAGGAGCTTCTACAAACAAATCCGCACTATCAAGCAATTTATGCATCACAGCAAAAGGCTGGTGAACAAGCATGAGTCAACAGCAGCAACCAAAGCAAATAAATTTTGGACGTGGGCCTCGTGTGGCAGGACCCGCTGAAAAAGCGAAAAATCAGCAAGCCACACTCATTAGAATAGGGCACTATGTGAAGCAGCAAAAAATCGGGCTGTTTTTTGCCATCTTTTTTGTGCTAGCATCGACCTTTTTAAGCTTGGCAGGCCCCTATATGATTGGGCATATCATTGATGAATATATTTTAACAAAGGATATTGCAGGAGCAATTCGCCAAAGCATTGTGCTCGCTATTATTTTTAGTGCGGCATCCATTTTTACATGGCTGCAAACCTATGTCATGATTCGTGTGGCCATGACAACGATTCGCACATTGCGCTTAGCGCTCTTTCAAAAGCTGCAAGCATTAACATTACGCTTTTTTGACCAGCGTGCATTGGGCGATTTAATGAGTCGTGTAACGAATGATATTGATAACCTCAATACAGCACTTGCCCAAAGCGTGACACAAATTGTATCGTCCATTTTAACGGTGATTGGTGTCAGCATTGCGATGTTTGCCTTAAGCTGGCAATTGGCGCTTGTGACACTCATTATTATTCCGCTTATTGTTTTCTCAACAAAGCAAATTGTCAAGCGCAGCAGTAAAAATTATGCGGCACGTCAGCGTGATCTTGGTAAGCTAAACGGCTATATTGAGGAGATGATTACAGGCGCGGAGGTAGTAACGCTTTTTGGTAAGGAGCAGCAAACAATTGCTATGTTCCGTCAGCAAAATGAAGCGTTGCGTCACTCTGCCCAGCGCGCAGAAATTACCTCTGGCTTATTAGGACCGATTAATAACTTTATGAATAACCTTGGCTTAGCCATTGTGATTGGCACAGGGGCATTGCTGGCGGTGAACGGCATTGTATCTGTCGGTATTATTGCAGCCTTTGTAACATACACACGCCAATTTTTCCGTCCGCTTAACCAGCTCTCGAATTTGCTGAATACATTTCAATCCGCTATTGCTGGTGCGGAGCGTGTGTTTGAAATACTTGATGAGCCATCAGAGGTAGCTGACCGACCACATGCCATTGCTGTCCCCGCATTCCGAGGAGATGTGGCTTTTAACAATGTATCATTTAGCTATACACCCGATAAGCCTGTGCTTAAAAACATTTGCTTCCATGCTAAGGCAGGGGAAACCATTGCCCTTGTTGGTCCAACAGGCTCAGGCAAAACAACGATTATTAATTTACTAACACGTTTTTATGATGTTGACCAAGGAACAATTCTAATTGATGGGCAGCCGATTGAGCATTATCAAATGGCAACCATTCGGCAAAAAGTTGGCGTTGTATTGCAGGATACGTATTTGTTCTCTGGCACAGTTCGAGAAAATATTCGCTTCGGTCGGCTCGATGCAACAGATGCAGAGGTCGAGGAGGCGGCAAAAATTGCTAATGCCCATCACTTTATTAAATATTTGCCAGCCCAGTACGATACACATGTGCAGGCTGGTGGTGCTAACTTAAGTCAGGGACAACGCCAGCTAATTGCCATTGCTCGTGCCATTTTAGAAAATGCGGATATTTTAATTTTAGATGAAGCAACATCAAGCGTGGATACACAAACAGAGGTCGATATTCAAAAGGGCCTACAGCATTTAATGCAGGGGCGCACAAGCTTTGTGATTGCCCATCGCTTAAAAACGATTGAAAATGCCGATAAAATCCTTGTGATTCAGCAGGGGGAAATTGTGGAGCAAGGCAATCATCAAGCATTAATGCAGCAGCAGGGCATTTATTACGAACTGCAACAAAAGCTATTGTTAGAGCAGGTAGAATAGGGAATAATAGATATACATCTTTCAGAAGGCGAGGGGTTTATATGTATGAATTAAAAACAACAGAAACGGATGCCAGTGTTATTGAATTTATTGAAAGCGTAGACCATCCAAAAAAGCGCGAGGATGCATATCAGCTTGTTGATATTTTTACGGAAGTGTCAGGCTATGAGGCAAAAATGTGGGGTCCAAGCATTATCGGTTTTGGGAAATACCATTATAAATATCAAACAGGGCATGAAGGGGATGCACCGCTTGTAAGCTTTTCCCCTCGCAAAGCAAAAATTAGTCTATACTTTGCACCGGGCGATCCAGAGCGTGAGCAGCTACTCCAGCAATTTGGCAAGCATACAACTGGAAAAGCGTGTGTCTATATTAATAAGCTAGCGGATATTGATATTGACGTGTTAAAGGCTCTGATCCAGCAATCTATAGCCTTTCTACAAAAAACCTATCCATCAGAAGAGGCATAAGACATTTGGCTGTTGAGAATATTGTTCTCGGCAGCCTTTTCTCTATGTAACACTTTCAGCTATCATACGTCTAAGCGGTTAGAAGGAGGATGACAATGAGGCAAATACTTACGCTATGCATAGTTATACTAGCTACGCTATTGATTGGAAGCGAAGCACTAGCTATAGATGACCAAGCAAAAATTGAAGGACGCAAAGCATATGGCTTATCAACAGACCCTGAGCTTATCCAGTCATTGCCATACTCGGCAGTGTACAATATGTACTTATCACCAGAGGAGGAGGCTGTACTAGAGCAGCGGTTTCAAACACAAAGCAGCGTCATTCCTCAAATCCAGCAGACGCTAGCAATGATGCTAGATGCTAAGGATTATCTAGGGATGTATATTGATCAGGCAAATGGTGGTGTGGTGAATATTGGCATACGACACGGGGCAGCGGTAACAGAGGTAGAGCAAGCTATTTTAGCAGCCTATGGTGAGGCATTGCCGATTCAATTTTATCAAGCCCATTATTCTGAGGCAGATTTGAATAAGGTTATGGCAACGATTCATGCCAATCAGGCAGCACTCAATATCCAATATGCAAGCGTTGATTTTAGCCATCAAAAAATCATGGTAGGCATAACGAGAAAACATTCAATAGCGGAAGCATCGACCAACCTACGTAATCTAACAAAGCAAGATGCAGCATTATTTCAAATCCATTATGTAGATAAAGCAGCAGAGGCTTTAGCCATAAAAGCGTCAGGCTGTGCCACAGGGCTTTCTGCTATAACATTTTATACCATGCCGTATCCCATTGGCACTGCCCAGTGCTGGAGCGCTCTAACAATGGGGATGTTTTATGCAGATCACACGGCGGATGCAGAGGGAATTGTTATTGACAAAACAGTTAAAACGCTAACGATTATTTGGAATGTGTCAGCACAAGACATTGCGGCGAAAACAAAACAAGAAATTTTAGCAATCGCCAAGCCAAATGCGTTAACAGTATCCTATCCAGATACAAGCCCCTTTGCGGTTGGTGATCGAGTGGCTATATGGACAACAGGCGCTTACAATGAATCCTACCCCGCTCAGGGCGTTGCTACAAATATTAGGCATCGTGAAAAGTAGAAACTACTAAAAGAAGTTTTATAATTTACTATTTTAGGATAATTAAATCCTAGAATAATAAAAAATTGGCTATTTCTTATTTAAATATTTGCGATTATGCAATGTATGATCTATTAATTTCTATAAATACCATAATAATTGAGTAATCCATCTATAAAGGTCATAGTAGCAAATTAGCCATCAATTACGAGCTATGGTAAAAAGTCAACTTTAGAAAAAACGATAAAGAATTCACCTTCACTTATACAGTCGAATAGCTTGTTTTTATAGATAATCAACAGCTATATCGAAAAAATATAGATAATATAGGGATAAATGGCGAAATTAGTAAATATTTTTCTAAAATTATTAATTACCTTAAATAGCATAAACAAAATATTACAAGGAGGAACACAATGAAGAAAACCATTATGGCACTATTGATAGTTGTGTTATTCTTTGGAGCTACTAACTATACAGCATCTGCGGAAAATCTTACAGACTACTATACGGATGTGACAGAGAAAGACTTGAAAAATAGTATGATTCTATCACCTGATAGCAAAAAGGCATTTATCAATGGAGAGCTAACAACTGCGGTACAACCAATCATTAAAGATGGTAGAACACTTGTACCACTGCGTTTTATTGCAGAAGGCTTTGGAGCAAAGGTGGATTACAATGCTAAAAACCAGATGATTACGATTAAATATGTGAACCAAACGATCACACTAAAAATAGGAAATAAGGCGCTCACTGTTAATGGCAAAACAATGCAAATGGATGTTGCTGCCAATATTGATAACAATACAACCTATATTCCTTTACGTGCTATTGGTGAGGCATTGCATAAAAAGGTTGTCTATTTAGATTATACAGTCCTTCGAAACGCTCGCTTTATGGTTATTCGGGATGCTGATGGGACAGCGCTAGAAAATACGAATCTAATCCGCACTTGTGAATTGCTATATGGCGGAAAGTCTGTTGTCTACAGTGACCGTTTTATGGTTATGGTCAAAGAAAATGGTCGATTATTCTCGAGTGATAATTTCTATGATTTCGAGCCTTTTCACTATCAAGAATTTGCGGAGGATAAAAATACAGTCCGACTAGGGGATATATGGTTTAAGACGGCTATGGGTAATTTCTATCTACATTATGCCCATGCCACAACACAGGAATTTATTTTATACCATGTTGATGGTGAAAAGCTGACAAGGGTAGCGATTGAACAAGCACCTATTAAAGCTGTAAAAACGTATGGTAACAATGTTTATTATGTAACGCAATATATGCGTGGCATTGTAAATGCTCATGAAACAAGCAACCTAAAAGTAGCAACGTTGAAAGATGGACAATGGGTATCAGATTATTTAGGTAAGCATGGCTTCTATTATGTCTTTGATACAGAGGGCAATGCACATGATTGGACAATTAGCGAGCAGGGTATCAAAACATTTGGCTATCAACGCTTTGGCGATAGTGCAGAGGAGCGAAAAGCAACATTTGGGCATTATCGAATTGATTTGAATGGACATAGCCATGAACTTATACAGCATGAAAATTAAATCTATCAAAGTCGTATCGAATTTCGCTCAAGACAAACGATAAAATCGACATGAAACTCACATTTTAATATGTGGGTTTCGTTTTTTGTTTATTTTTCATAAGTTCGGTAAAATAATGGAAACTGATAAGTGGAGGGATTGTGTGTGACGAGTTCGATTTGGATTGATGCAGCGATTGAGCAGGTATGGCAGGCAATTACAGAGGAGGAGCCATTATCAAAATGGTATGCGCCGGGGTCTACTTGGGCGATTCCACGCTTGGCAGCGGGCGAAAAGATGATATTTACATTAATGCCAAGCGAGCATAATCAGCTAACAGAGCCACTGCCCATGGAGCTAACGATTGAGCGTGTTAGTAAACATCAGGAATTTGCATTTTACTTGGAGGTTCCCGAAACCGTAATTGCCATATCGATAGCAGAGGAGCCGCAGGGTGGTACAATGGTTCGCTTTAATATGGCTGGTTATGATGTTTCCCTTGCTTATTTAAAGGCATTACTAGAGGGTGCTACGTCTTAGGTCTGAGAGAATTTTCAAACGTAGGGACGTATTGGTGATAGCAGTGTTCCTGCTATACTATATTTATTAGATAGCGGGAGGAATTCAATTATGAAAAAAGTAGCGGGTTTAGCGGCTGTGATGGGGACGTCAGCATTGCTGTTAGCGGGGTGCTTTTCCTTTATTCCGAGCAAAATGCAGGAGGAAGCCATTGTGGTGGAGAAGGATCAGGTAAAAGCTTTAGCGGTAGATATTGATTTTGGCATTGGCGAAATGTCGCTTACAGGTGGTGCAGAGGAATGGGTAGAGGGCAGCGCTAGCTATAATATGGAAAGGCTTGCACCACAAGTCAGCTACAATGTAAGGAAGGATAAAGGAGAAATTGTCATTGAGCATAAAAATGGCTCAAAGCCAAAGCTATCCAAGGTGAAAAATAGTTGGACGATGCAGCTTAATAATGATGTACCAATGGATTTAACGGTTGAAACAGGTGCTTCGAAAGCACATCTTGATTTACAAGGGTTACAGCTTGAAAATTTAGAGATTGAAACGGGTGTAGGCGATGTAACAGTCGATTTAGGTGGCGATTGGCATAACAGCTTTACAACAACGCTTGAAACAGGTGTTGGGCAAACAACGGTGATTTTACCCTCTGCAGTTGGGGTGAAGCTAACGCTGGAAAAGGGCATTGGCTCCTCCACTATTGAAGGCTTTACCGCACAGGGCGATGGTGTCTATGTCAATGAAGCCTATGAAAGCGCAGATGTTGTAGTAGAGGTGAACGCTGAAATGGGCATCGGGGAAATTACATTTACAGTAGATCAATAACTAAAAAAGTTGAAAGACAGATGACGTCTTTCAACTTTTTTTATATGGCAACTCTTTTGGAATCGGTCCAAAGGCAATCCAATGATAGTTAACATATTTTCCAATGATATAGACCACCAACCAAGTGCCAAATAAGGCAATCACAAAGCCACCTACACTCCATAAATGGAATACTAGACTATTGCCGCTAATAGGAAGTTGTCGATAAAGGAACAGGAAAAATGGATGCAATAGATAAATACCAAAGGATAGTGCTCCTAGATTAATCAAGCTATTGACAATGGCTCTATGCCACTGGTGATAAATCCAGAACGACAGCTGTAATAGCACAATGCTTGCTGTAATGGCTTGCAGCTCAAAAGCAAGCTCAAAGACAATGCTGTTTGCTAAATAGGTTTGTGCTGAAAACACAAAATAATATAAATAAATATTATAGCCAGTAGCAAATAGCCATAGCAGCCAAATGAGCACAATAGCAAGTGAGAAATTTCCCTTTTTTAGCTGAAGCCACTTTTTATATTTTTCAAAATAAATACCTAAAAATCCGCCTGCTAGAAAATAAAAAAGATACGAGAATGCAATACTTCCTCGATAGGGATATTGCCAAAACTCAGCATTCAATACAATAAATGCCCACTGTAGGACGAAGCCAATCCAAATAAGGTGGGGCAATACGGCTGGTTTTTTCTTCATAATATAGAGCATAAGCGGGAACATTACATAAAATTGCACCATAATAAAAATATAATATAAATGCGTATAGGCTTTGCCAATTAATAGCTTTTCCAAAAATTCGGTGCTAAATAATGCCTGCCATGTAAGGGCTAGATCATGCGTCAGAAAAAGTCGCGTGGCGGCATAATAAAAGATGGAAAAAAAGAGATATGGAATAACAATTTGCGTGACTCTTTTTTGGTAAAAGCGAGCGATTAGCTCTTTTGTCAAATCCTTTTGTATATAGTTGTAAAATAACACAAAGCCACTTAAAAAAATAAACACAGGCACAGCAAATTTTGGGAAAATATTTAACACAACATATAGCGGATAGAGCTTTGAGTCACTGGTTAGCACGGTTACAGGTGTACTCGTTGCATGGATCAGCAGCACCGCTAAAATAGCCAATGCACGTGTAACATCCAATTCATAAATATGGGCTCGTTTCATACAATCATCTCCAAAAATAATTTCGCTAGCTTAGTATAAAAAACTTTTATGTCAGCTAGATGTCAGTTTATGATTAGAAGAGCTTCCAGTAAATTTAAAATATTATAACATATTGTACGAATCATAGAGGGAAAATAAACAAAAGGCTTATGGGGATGTTCATAAACGGACATTCCTTGCTCTTGTTATGTCTTTATTCTTCTTCAAACATGAGCGGCTAGTGCAAGGGAGCACCTTGGCTAGTCTATTTTTATGGTAGTATGATAATGGAAGGAAAGTGATGGTACGAAGGAGCGAGGGTCGTGAAAATATATACATACAAGCAGCCAGCAGCAATCGAGTCAACAGAGGTGATTGCTATCTTGAATGAAGCGGGGCAGGTGTCGTCCACGGTGCAGCGTGTTTATAGTAATGCGCTGAAAAAAGCATTTGACCGTACAATGGACTATCGTTATTTTGTGCGCTTTGATGTCAAGGATAGGCAAGAGCAGCCTCTTTTTACGTGTAAAAAAGTGACGCGCCGTGGTCGTGTGCATTTTCAAGGGAAGGACTTTGTGACAGGCAAGGACTATACGATTGCCTATGATGGCTGGCAAATTATGATTCCTGATTTATTGATTACAGATGGGGAGCAGCAAATTAAGCTGAATAAGGAAATGGAGGGCTGGTCTGTTTTTTCCATAAATGACGAGCCCATTGCACGCTGGCAGGCGACTTTTTATGAAACCTATTTTGCGATTACACTCGAAATCGAGGATTATAGCCCAATTCAACACGAGGCATTTTTTATTGCGATTGGACAGGCTGTGCTATTTATTGGGGCATAGCTCAATAATAACCTTATTCAATACTAAAACAGCCACCTCCAACAAGCAGAGGCGGCTGTTTTTATTAGATTTCTATCATTTCCTTCGTTAACTTTTGACGGCTAATCCAGTAGCCTTGTAAGGTAAAGACCATCAGTGTCGCTCCGAGAAAGACGATGCTGGTGATGCCTAATGTCAGGAAGTCATAGGATATTGGGGAGCCTTCATCAATAAAGCTTAGCATCCTCGTCAAAACTAATCCTAAAAATATGCCGACAGCAAGGCTATAGAGTACAAATGATAGGACTTGCGTCAGGATAAGCTTGATTAAGCCGTTTGGTGATAGACCAATCAATCGTTGAATGGCATAATCGGCACGCTTGCCATAAATAGCATGTAGCAATGTTTGCAAAACACCAAGGCAGGTTGCCGCGATTAATATAACAAAGACGCCAACAAATAGGCTCCAGCGCTGGAAGAACATTTCATTGGATTGCTCAAGCATCGTTGCTTTATCTGTCAACTTCAGGGCTGGCCAGCGCTCCTCTAAAAAAGCTAAATCAGCTAATGCTTTATCAGGGCTAGCTGTTTCAACCATAATGTCCTCGATGATTGTGTGATCCTGAGCCGTGAGGAAGGATGACCAATCAACAATTAAATCCGCACGGTGAATAGGTGCATCAATAATGCCGATAATTTGTAATTCACCAGTAGGTCTATCCTGCTGTGCAGCCACATCATAGGAGCCAACCGTGACACGATCACCAACCGATAAATGATAACGCTCTGCAAAGCTCTGGGTCACTAAAAGCCCATTCTGCAAATTGCCCTCAACTTTTGACAGCTTCCCCATTTGTACTAATTTCTCAATATTGGTAGTTGTATAATTCTCTGGTAGCCACTCTTGACCGAGCTGTAGCGCAATATACGCATTATTGCCCTGTGCATAAGCATACTGCACGCTTGGTAACGCTTCAATTTCCGCTAACACTGCGGGCGTAAAGGTTGGATCATTTAATTCATTATTGATTTTTATAGCTGTTTCGTATTGTGCTGCGGTGTAGGCAAGGTCGTTGTGCTGTAAGGTTTTCATTAATGAGCTGCCAAAGGTTAAAATGACCATTAAGCCAATAATACTGAGCACAATCGGCATGTTTTTGCGTACCTGTGGCATAAGCTGCTGGCACGCTAAATAGGCTTCTTTGCCAAGCACCTTCCGAATCGGCTTTAAAGCCATATGAAGGATGGCTGTAAACAGATAGGGAATCAATAGCAGTAAAATCCCGCAAACGAGTAGTGTACCGATTAAAATAAATAAAGCGCCTTGCCCATCTCCTGTGCCTACTAGCTGTGCCTGCAGGAATAATAGGAGGGCAATCACACCTGCTATACTGACCACGATTGTTTTCCATTTTGTCCAACGTAGCTGTAAATTTTCGTTATCTGACGTGATTTGTAATGGCAATAGTCTGGAGCTTTTGGCTACTTGCCATTGTGTCATCACCTGAAGAATCAAGAAGCTCGACAGTGCAATTAATAGTATAACTAGAATGGGAAGCTCTGTGTTAGCATCTGGTAAATGTAGCAGGCTAATTAATTGTGGTAGCCAAAGCTTGATAATTAGAAGGCTCAGTGTCGTCCCCAGCATAACGCCAAAGGCAATCATACATGATAATTGGAGCCTAACAATACGCCCAACTTGCTTCACGGATGCTCCGAGCGCACGTAAAATCATTAGCTGCTCTTTGATTTTATAGAATAAGAGCTGGAAGGTGGACAGCAACAGAACACTTGAAATAAGTAAAATAAAGACCGATAGTACAATCATAAAAACCATTAAGCTTTGTAAATTTCTTTTAAACACATCATAATCACTCATAATATCTACACGCAATGTGTGATCGAGCTGCTTCAGCTCTGCGCCTACTAGCTTGGCACGGTCCTCATCTGTTTTAATAAGCGCAAACATTCCTGCTGTTTGAGGCTGACTATCCTTCATCCATGCTTTGACAATATCATTGGGCAATAGGATGAAACTCGGACTATCAGTGCCTTTGATCGCCGGTAAAATTTCTCGAACGATAAAATCCTGCCCTTGAATATGAATAGGGTCCCCAACTTGCTTATTGAAAATACGGGCAACATTTTCCGAAAGAATAGCATCATTCGAGCCAAGATTCACCTCAAAATGGTAGCGGCTTTTTACAAGGTCGTCATTTTCGACACCAACAGTATAAAAGGCTGTGTTTGTTGCTTGCTCAACCGTTGTATAAGCTAACGATATACTGGACACTTGTGTAACACCTGCTAGGGTGGAAAATGCCTCAATTTGCTGTGTTGTTAATAGCTTAGCTTGATTAGGATTATAGCCAACCATGACATCCATTTCCCCATATAATGCTTGAATATCAGCCTTCATTTGCCCATGGGCATTCCAAATATAGACGGTCATGGTCAGCACAAGGCAGATTGAGATCGTAATAATACTAATACTTGTCAGGACATTTGCCCAAGCAGCACGAAAAAGCTTCAGGGCAATGTTGCGCATTGTAAACATTAGCGATCCCCCCTCGTAATATGCTTGAATTTCGTTAAAATACAATCTAAATCCTCTTCATTTTGCTGATTTTGATAGGAATCCACAATCGCACCATCATGGAAGAACAATACCCGATTGGCATAGGTCGCTACATAAGGGTCGTGGGTAACAAGCAAAATCGTTTGCTGGTTCTTTTTTTGTAAATCGACGAGCAGCGCTAAAATTTCATCTGTTGTTTGAACATCTAGCGCACCTGTTGGCTCATCTGCCAGTAAAATAGGCGGGTTCGCAATAATGGCACGCGCAATGGCGACACGCTGCTTTTGCCCGCCAGATAGCTCATGTGGTCGATGCTTTGCCCAAGCGGCGATGTTTAATGCTTCCATCATGTGCTGCACACGCACCTTAATGTCCTTGCTCGGCACATCATTTAAAATAAGAGGCAGCGCAATATTATCCTCCACGGATAAATCCTTTAATAAGTGAAACGATTGAAAAATAAAGCCGATATTTTCTTTGCGAAATTGCGATGCTTTTGGCTCCTGATAAATATCGTAGGCTTCCTTACCAAATAAAAATAATGCCCCGTCCGTTGGCTCATCAATGGCGCTAATCATATTAAGCAGGGTGCTTTTCCCTGAGCCGCTTGTCCCCATAATCGCCACCATTTCCCCCTGATAAATGGTGCAATGGATATTTTTTAAGGCGTTTACAGTATGCTGCTTTTGCTGATAAATTTTGGACATCCCTTCCACACGTAAAACCTCCGTTAAACGTCCTTCAGGGATGGGTATTGCATTAATGACTTCTTTCAATGGATTGAACCCATTCATCGAGATATGCCCCCTTTAACTGTTGTCGCAATGCTTGTAAACCACGGCGAATATGCGTTTTGACAGTGCCCTCAGGACATTGCAAAATAGCTGCAATATCCTTAACGGAATAATCCTGATAAAAGCGTAGCAGCAGCACCGTCTTATACTTTTCCTCAAGCTGACAAAGTGCCTGCCATAAATCTAGCTCTTCCTCGATATATGTAGGGGATGTACTGTTTAAATCTACTAAAGCCTGTGGTTCAACAGGCTGCACCCGCTTGTTCTTCGCAATATACGTTTTACAGCAATTAATAATAATGCGCGTAAGCCATGTTGAAAAATAGTGTGGCTCCTTGAGCTGTGGCAGCCCCTCATAGGCGCGAATAATGGTTTGCTGAAAAACTTCTACGGCGTCGTTTTCATTTTGTACATAGACATATGCCATGCGATAGAGCTTATGCTGCTCCTGCTCAATGAGCTGATAAAATGCTTGTTCATCGCCATGCTGAGCAAGAATTACTAATGATTGCTGCGCTGTCGTAATGAAAATCGCCTCCTTTACAACTATTAGACTTAGCAAGCTGTTATTTCGATTCAAGTTTTTTTAAATGGCTGGCAAAATCGTCGAAATTTTATTTACTGTTATAGTGGAGTTTTAGGATATTTTTGATTGATTTAGGCTGATAGTTATACGTGGTTTCCGCTTTTGATTAATAACTAAGAAGCTCCGTCAGTATTGTTACTGACAGAGCTTCTTCTAGTTTTCATATTTTCATAATATCAATTGGATTTTCGATCCACGCAGTTGAACCTGCGACTTTTTAATAATAACATACATCTAATTGATTTGAAAATTCAGAAAATATAATTTAAAATAAAATTAAGAAATTTTAGTGTGCTAAATAATTATAAAGATTCTCCAAATGATAATATAAAGAGGAGTTGAAATTGAATGTGTAAAAAAGAATATATTATTTATCAAGCTTTTAAATCAGGAAAATCTATTAAATTCCTGAGCAAGAAATATAATGTACCAAAAAATGAGATTGAGAAGATAATACGCTACCATTTAATTGTCCCTTTTAGTTATAAGATATTTATTTTTTTATTAATCTTCTTCTATTTTAACTGCCTTTAAAAAACTCTGGGATTTTTAAAGGAAATTTACTAGTATTATGTTAATTTATTCTAAAAATACATTGCTTTCCTAAAATAGCTATAGTATTCTAAAGAAAAGGAGTGGAACATATGTTTTTAGCACATATTCGAGAGGCGGATTATGCTGAGCAAACAGTGCAACATCATTTAGAGGAAGTGGCACTTTTAGCCAGAGCATATGGAGAGCCAGCAGGTGTAGGAGCACATGCAGAGCTTGCTGGGCTTTTACATGACTTAGGGAAGTTTACCGAGGAATTTACTATTTATTTAAAGAATGCTGTTTTACATAATGAAGTGGCTAGCAAGAAAATTGATCATTCTACAGCTGGTGCAAAATATTTATATGAACGATTTTATACTGGTGATGGTCCGCAAAAGCTTGTTGTGGAAACGGTGGGAATGGCTATTTTATCACACCATTCAGGGTTACAAAACTTTGCCCAGTTAGATTTAGAAATATCTGATTATATAAAACGAGTCGTAAAAAAAGATTTACCTTATTATAATAACGTCGTTCAAAATTTTGAAGCGATTGAGGGCAATAAGGAGCGTGTACAACGTTTAGTAAACGAAGCAACAGAGGAATGTCGTACGTTTTTTGAAAAAATAAAAACGAAAGCGCATTATAGTATTTATTTTAGCTATTTACAAAAGCTTGTTTTTAGTTGTTTGATTGATGCTGACCGCACAAATACTAGGTGTTTTGAAGAAAATACATCGACAACAGTAGCAGATTATACAAGCGTATTTTTAAAAGGTTATGAACACCTCATGGAGCAAGTTAAAGAATGGAAAAAGAATAAGGAGCCGATTAATCAACTACGCACCTTGATGTCTGAAAATTGCGACTTATTAGCGATGCAACCCTCGTCAATTTATACTCTTTCGATTCCAACAGGTGGTGGCAAAACATTTGCTAGTTTGCGCTATGCTTTAAAACATGCCAAACAATATCAAAAAGCACGAATTATTTATATTGTACCTTACACAACGATTTTAGAGCAGAATGCACAAGCAGTGAAAAAAATCATCCAACAGCCACAAGCAGTTTTAGAACATCATGCAAATGTAGTAGATGATAAGGATATTAATGAAAAACTTGATAAGGAGCAAGATTTTTATGGAGTCCCTTATCACAAAAAAATGCAATTAGGGCGAGATAATTGGGATTATCCTATTATATTTACAACAATGGTACAGTTTTTAGATACTTTCTTTCAAAAAGGAACAAGGAAATCAAGAAGATTACATAATTTAACGAATGCCGTCATTATTTTTGATGAAGTACAATCGGTTCCATATAAACATTTTAGTTTATTTAATACAGCACTGAATTTTTTGCATCATATCGGAAATAGCAGTGTAGTTTTATGTACAGCTACACAGCCAACTGTTGGCACAATGAAATATGCTATTGAATTGCGGGACAATGCTGAAATGGTTCCACAACTTACAGATACAGTAAAAGCCTTTGAACGTGTGACCATCCATAATCATGTTACAACTGAGGGATATGACTCAAAAGAGCTGGCAATGTTTGTACAAAATATAATGGAAAAAAGACAATCTACATTAATCATTTTGAACACAAAAACTGCTGTACGTAAATTATATGAGGAACTAACATGTATACAAGAATATAAAGTGTATCACTTGAGCACATCCATGTGTCCTGCACATAGAAGCAAAATATTAAAAGAAATTAATGATTGTTTAGGGAAGGAACGAGTGATTTGTGTTAGTAGTCAATTGATTGAGGCTGGAGTAGATATTAGCTTTGAGGCAGTTGTTCGCTCTTTAGCAGGTTTAGATTCTATTGCACAGGCAGCGGGACGTTGTAATCGTCATAATGAGCAAGAAAGGGGCGATGTATATATTGTACGAGCCAAAGATGAAAGCTTAAAAAATCTCCCTGAAATCGCAGTAGGTGGGGAAGTGACAGCAAACTATATTTTGCGAAACGACGAGTATGCTACAGATATACTTAGTCCACAAGCAATCTCTCATTATTTTAGCCATTACGATAATTATGTAAAAACTAAAATAACATTAACCCCACCTAAATTAAAATATGAATTGATTAAGTTACTTGAAAAAGATATACAATCGCCAGCAAGAGAGAATTTATCTTATGCATTATTTAAGACGTTAGAGCAACATTTTCAAGCGATTGATTCACCTACAAAGGCTGTTATTGTGCCTTTTGAGAAAGGGAATGATGTGATAGCTGCTTTAAATGAACCACAACTGAATTTAGTCAAATTTAATGAATTGTTGAAGGAAGCACAGCAGTTTACTGTGAATTTATATGACACAGAATACAAATTGCTTCATCAACAAGGCTTATTAAAACCGCTATATTATGATTCGTTTTATTATTTAGATGATAAGGCATATAGCACAGCTTTCGGCGTTTCAATTAAAGGAGAAGAAAAAATGGAAGATTATTCAGTTTATTAAAGAGGTGAGAGGATGCGCAATCAAATTGAATTTAAAGTATATGGTAAATATGCTTTATTTACAGACCCTGTTACACGTATTGGCGGTGAGAAATTTACCTATCAGATTCCAACATATCAAGCATTAAAGGGAATTACAGAATCTATATATTGGAAGCCAACAATTACTTGGTATATTGATGAAGTACGTGTTATGAATGCGATTCAAACAGAAGTAAAAGGGGTTCGCCCAATAAAGTATCAAGATGATTCCAATGATTTAGCTTACTATACGTATTTAAGAGAGCCAGTATATCATGTACGAGCTCACTTTGAATTCAATGAAAACCGCCCTGATTTAGCATATGATCGAAACGAAGAGAAGCATCATAATATTGCTAAACGCTGTGTAAAACGAGGGGGGCGGCGTGATATTTACTTGGGAACGCGTGAATGTCAAGGTTATGTAGAATATTGCGAGTTTGACAGTGGTAGCGGGTTTTATGATAACTATGGGGAAATTAGCTTTGGACCAATGTTCCATGGCTTTACATACCCTGATGAAAATAGTACGGAAGAGCTTCAAGCTAGAATTTGGAGTCCTACAATGAGAGATGGGAAAGTTCAGTTTGTTCGACCAGAAGATTGTGAAATTATACGTTTGATTAGAAAAGGCTCTGTGAAGCCTTTTGAGGAAAATGTCAACCTTAAAAGTGTCGATGATGAATATGAAGAGATTTTTAAGGAGGTGAATCGATGAACTGGATGCAACAATTAGAACAAGTCTATAGTAATAACGAAAAATATGTTGGGGAATTTGAAGAAAGATACCAACAACGTATTACATTATTACCTGTATCTCATATGATGCAAAACGCACAAATTGAAATTCTTCTTAGTCCAGAAGGTAACTTTATTGAGGCAAAGGTTGTTCATAAAGAGCATGCAAGAACAATAGTCCCCGTTACACTAGCCTCTGCTAATCGAACAAGCGCGAGTGCACCGCATTTCTTACATGATAAGTTAGCTTATGTTGCTGGAGATTATGTAGCATTTGGCGGCAATGAGAAGCGTGCTGCTTATTACAACGATTATATTAATCAAATGCAGCTATGGGTGAATGATAGGCATGTGCCACAGCGTGTACAAGCAATTTATGATTATGTGAAAAAGGGCACAGTAATAGCAGACTTAGTACGAGAAAAAGTATTGCTTGTAGATAATCAAAATAAAATTATGACGAAATGGACAGATAAAGAAAAGCCATTAATTTTTCAAGTAGTGGCTGGTGATGTACTTGATGCCTTTGTTCGTTTTGATGTGCTACATACAACATATGATGAGCCTGCTGTATGGGAAGATAAAAAGCTTTTTGATGCCTATATTGCATTTTTCAATCAACATTATTTAGAAGAACAAGACGTTTGTTATATTACTGGTCGACAAGTAGCTTTAACCTCTCAACATGGCGCACGTATAAGAAATGCAGGAGATATGTCAAAATTAATATCTTCTAATGACAGTGTAGGGTACACATATAGGGGTCGTTTTGCGAAACCAAGTGAAGCTGTTCAAATAGGTTATGAGGTTTCTCAAAAGGCACATCATGCATTACGATGGTTGATGCAAAGGCAGAGCATGTATATAGATTCGCGCTATTTCATCACTTTTGGTATTGAAAATCCTACTATTATTGATCCGTTTGAAAGTTCAATTGGTTTAATTTCATCTAGTACAAATAAAAAATATACCGCTGAAATAGAAGCGGATGCCCTACATCAAGCCATTAAGGGTTACAAAAATCAATTAACGAAAGACAAGGTAAAAAATATTATTGTAATAGCAATGGACGCCGCTACATCAGGACGTTTAGCGATTGTTTATTACCAACAGTTTCATACAGATTTATTTTTAGACAATATAGAGCATTGGCACAACACATGCAAATGGCTTCAGTTTATAAAAGATGAAGAAACAAAGAAGGTATTGCGCATTGAAGGAACGCCCTCTACTTACCGAATTGTAGAGGCTGTTTATGGAAGTAAAGCAGATCCGAGAATTAAAAAACAACTGTATACACGTTTATTGCCATGTATTGTAGAAAAAAAGCCTATACCTATGGATATAATTCGATTGATTTTTAATCGCATTAAAAATCCTGCTAGCTTTAAAAATTTAACAGAATCTTGGGAAGGGGTACTTAATGTTGCCTGTGCATTAGTATTGAAATTACATGAAGGGGAGGGATACACAATGGCATTACAAAAGGACAATGTAACACGTGACTATTTATTCGGTCGCCTATTAGGAGTAGCAGAAGTGATGGAGAAGCGAATTTTAGAAGATCGTGAGAAAGGCAAAAAAGATAAGGATAGAAGATCTACGAATGCAACGCGTTATTTCAATGCATTTATACAAAATCCTGCTCGCACTTGGTTGGTAATACGTCGCCAGCTACAACCTTATTTTATGAGACAAGCAATTGATGTCGAGTATTATGCCATGTTACTCCAACAAATTGAAGATCAAATTACACCTGAGCGAATGAATAATCAACAACTAAGTCCATTATTTATACTTGGCTATAGCAGTCAAATCCAAGATATGTACAAAAAAAAGGAGGATGTATCAAATGACAATATTGAAGAATAAAATTGATTTTGCAGTGGTATTTACAGTAAATAAAGCAAATCCAAATGGCGATCCTTTAAATGGAAACCAGCCAAGACAGGATTTTAACGGTCACGGTGAAGTATCAGATGTTGCCATTAAGCGAAAGTTACGTAATCGCTTACAGGATGAAGAGGAATCTATTCTGGTACAATCGGATGAACGACGAACAGATAATCATCGTAGTATCCGTGATCGAGTAGCTGCAGTGGAAGAGTTAAATAAAATCTTAACAAAAGGGAAGGGAACAAGTGAAGAAGAAGCATCTGCTGAAAAACTTGCTTGTGAACATTGGTATGATGTGCGCGCATTTGGACAAGTATTTGCATTCAAAGGCGATAAGCTGTCCTTAAGCGTTCGGGGTCCTGTATCTATTCATGCTGCAACAAGCATTGAACCAGTAGATATTACAAGCATGCAGATTACAAAAAGCGTAAACTCCATTACCAATACAAAAGATCCAAGTCAAAAAACTTCTGACACAATGGGTATGAAACATCGAGTTGACTTTGGTGTATATGTATTTTATGGCAGCATTAATCCACAATTAGCAGAGCGTACAGGCTTTACATATGAGGATGCACAAAAATTGAAAGAAGCGCTTCGAACCCTGTTTGCAAATGACGCTTCTTCTGCACGTCCAGATGGTAGTATGGAAGTAAATAAATTATTTTGGTGGGAGCACAATTGTAAACTAGGACAATATTCATCTGCTAAGGTACATCGATCCGTGAAAATTGAGCGCATACAAGATAGTGATAAACCTTCGATTAAGGATTACTCAATTAAGGCTGACGACACTGAGTTATCAGGGCTAGTTGCAGAAGAGTATGATGGCTTATAATGAAGAACAATTTTTAATGTTGTCAGGCTTACAACATTTTGTCTTTTGTCGAAGACAATGGGCACTGATTCATATTGAACAAGTATGGGAAGATAATGTGCTTACTGTTGAAGGTAATACTTTACATGAAAAAGCAGATGATCCTTTTGTACGTGAGAAACGTGGGGATACAATCTATGTTCGAGCACTACCTATTCACTCATACACGTTAGGCATCAATGGTATTTGTGATATGGTAGAGTTTACAAAAACAACAAAAGGTATTACTTTAGCCAATGAAGATGGGCAATTTGCGGTGAAGCCGATTGAATATAAGAGGGGAGCGCCAAAAAAGCATGATGCTGATATTGCGCAGCTCGTGGCTCAAGTGCTTTGTCTGGAGGAGATGCTTCAAACAACGATAGATGAAGCTGCACTATACTATCATGAAACAAGACGACGAGAAATAGTGGAAATTACTGAAGAATGGCGTGATAAAGTAACAGCGATGATAAAAGAGATGCATCAATATTATGAACGCAAGTACACACCACGTGTAAAGACAGGAAAGCATTGTAAAAGTTGTTCTTTACAGCATATTTGTTTACCAGAGCTATTAAATAAAGAATCTGTACTTGCCTATATAGATAGGATGACACGAGAATGAAGCGATTATTAAATATAGTTTATGTATCTCAGTCTGATGTATACCTTGCACTAAATGGAAAAAATCTTGTTTTACTAAAAGAAGGAGAAGAGCTTGGAAAAATACCAATACTAAATCTTGAGGGTATTTGTACGTTTGGTCATCAAGGTGCGAGTCCTGCTTTAATGGCTACATGTATGGAACAAAATATAAGTCTAACTTTCTTTTCAAGTAGTGGACGTTTTCGTGGAAGATTGACAGGTGCTATTAATGGCAATGTAACATTACGTAAAAAACAGTATGAAGTATCAATGGACGAGTTAGAAAGTGCAGCAATAGCACGTCATATGATTGTTGGAAAGATTTATAATGCTGAGCAAAATTTGAAGCGTACGATACGTGACCATGCTTTACGTGTAAATACTGAACGTCTAACGCAAGTTGTTGAACGTTTAAAGCAGGCAAGAAAGTTGGCTTTTTCAATAACTAGTTTAGAAGAATTACGCGGTATAGAAGGTAATGCTGCTAGTGCCTATTTTAGTGTTTTTGATGAATGTATTTTACAACAAAAAGAGGACTTTTATTACAAAGGTAGAAGTAGACGCCCTCCTCTGGATCGAGTAAATGCATTGTTATCATTAGCGTATTCTTTGCTTGCCTCTGAAACGGCTGCTGCGCTGGAAGGTGTAGGCTTAGATGCCTATGTAGGATTTTTACATCGAGATCGCCCAGGACGAACATCACTTGCTTTAGATATAATGGAGGAATTGCGCCCTGTTATTGCTGAACGCTTTGTTTTAAAGCTTATTAATCGTAAACAAATACAAGCTAGCGATTTTATTGAGAAAGAAAATGGTGCGGTTTTACTAAAGGATGATGCAAGAAGAAGCTTTTTTAAATTATGGCAAGAGGCTAAACAAGAACAGGTAACACATCCTTATTTAAAAGAAAAAATCCAATGGGGACTAGTCCCACATGTACAAGCCCTGTTGTTAGCCCGTTTTTTACGAGGGGATTTAGATGCATACCCTCCATTTTTAATAAGGTAGGTAGATTTCTATGTTAGTTTTAGTAACTTATGATGTGCAAACAAGCACATCTGGTGGAGCAAAGCGTTTACGTCAAGTTGCCAAAAAATGTGGGGAATATGGCATACGTGTTCAAAATTCTGTGTTCGAGTGTGTTGTTGATGCTACGCAATACAAGCAACTTCAGCTTGCACTTGAAGACATTATTGACCCAGAACGAGATAGTCTTCGATTCTATAACCTAGGCAATAAATATAACTCAAAGGTCATCCATATAGGTGCAAAAGAAACAATAGATGTAGCAGCACCACTTATATTTTAATTACGCGAACCTCTAGTGCCCATAAAAACACTAAGAGGTTCGCGCAAAATTTTAGTACATTCAATGGATTTTAGGATAAACTCTTCCTAAGATTTTTGTAATATGTTTTAATAATATCAATATATAGTTTGTAAAAAGATACTTTTAACTATATATTGCGGTCTTTCTCTGTATAGAGAAAGTGGATTGAAATTGGTACTCTGCCACAGCTTACCAGCTCCGCAAAAAAGTCTTTCTCTGTATAGAGAAAGTGGATTGAAATAATACATAAAACACTATATATTGTGTTGTCGTAGTCTTTCTCTGTATAGAGAAAGTGGATTGAAATATCTGTTTTGACTTTACGTTGATTACGCTCAATTGTCTTTCTCTGTATAGAGAAAGTGGATTGAAATATCATCATTTGGGCTGTATACAAGTACATCATCTTGTCTTTCTCTGTATAGAGAAAGTGGATTGAAATTATGAACCTTTAGATGAATACGTTAAAGCTTTTGTCTTTCTCTGTATAGAGAAAGTGGATTGAAATGCAAAATGAGCGATTTTCAATAAATGCATACCATGTCTTTCTCTGTATAGAGAAAGTGGATTGAAATATCAAACCATTGTTTTGACTAAACAAGGTCCACATGTCTTTCTCTGTATAGAGAAAGTGGATTGAAATTATATGGAAGTCAGGGAAAAATTCATGTAAGTAGTCTTTCTCTGTATAGAGAAAGTGGATTGAAATTAGCAAAGATGTCGCAAAGCGACTTTCGATACAGGTCTTTCTCTGTATAGAGAAAGTGGATTGAAATCGATTCCTGCTGCTTTCCAGCAGGAGCTGCAACAGTCTTTCTCTGTATAGAGAAAGTGGATTGAAATTAAAAATTTTTCGACCCTATTTATCACCTGATGCACGTCTTTCTCTGTATAGAGAAAGTGGATTGAAATGCTCCTTATGCTCCCTCGCTACGCTCAGTCCGCGTCTTTCTCTGTATAGAGAAAGTGGATTGAAATGATTAGCTTTCGGTTTGTTGGGCTGTCCACTTTTTGGTCTTTCTCTGTATAGAGAAAGTGGATTGAAATGTAAATTTTGCCGTGAGTTTGGAAAACTTGGAGCGTCTTTCTCTGTATAGAGAAAGTGGATTGAAATTGTTAAAAGTGTAACGGAATTGCCAGGATAGCCGGTCTTTCTCTGTATAGAGAAAGTGGATTGAAATCAACAAAGACTTTTAAATGTTTTCAGCTAAAGCTTGTCTTTCTCTGTATAGAGAAAGTGGATTGAAATACACCCCTCTAAAAATACACCCTCTACCATGAATGTCTTTCTCTGTATAGAGAAAGTGGATTGAAATGTGCGTGGGAAATTGCTAAAGCTGGTGCTAAAAAGTCTTTCTCTGTATAGAGAAAGTGGATTGAAATAGATGTTAGAACAAGAAATCAAACGTCTGCGTGAAAGTCTTTCTCTGTATAGAGAAAGTGGATTGAAATTCTTTTAAAGCTACATGAGTTAATACTGGTCTAGCGTCTTTCTCTGTATAGAGAAAGTGGATTGAAATATTATAATTAACTCCAGTATTGTAATCTGCAGCGTCTTTCTCTGTATAGAGAAAGTGGATTGAAATTTTGTTACAAACATGGTTGCTCAGCCATGGTCAGTCTTTCTCTGTATAGAGAAAGTGGATTGAAATATCGAGCGACTTGCCTAGTGTTTTCATGCTAGAGTCTTTCTCTGTATAGAGAAAGTGGATTGAAATGATTTCTTGACCAAAATTAAAGATTTATCTACCGTCTTTCTCTGTATAGAGAAAGTGGATTGAAATAAGAAAGCTGAACGTGTATCAACATGTGGTGAAATGTCTTTCTCTGTATAGAGAAAGTGGATTGAAATGCTGTTATGAACATGGGAAGTCGTGGCGATATTTGTCTTTCTCTGTATAGAGAAAGTGGATTGAAATATCAAAATGGAGGCTGTAAGATGAAAACTATAAAGGTCTTTCTCTGTATAGAGAAAGTGGATTGAAATTTCATTTCATCATGATCAATAAATGATGCCTTACTGTCTTTCTCTGTATAGAGAAAGTGGATTGAAATTCGTAATGTTGAATCTAAATCAAGTTAATAAAGGTCTTTCTCTGTATAGAGAAAGTGGATTGAAATTACTCTTTATAGATGGAATATTGTTGGAAGAATAAGTCTTTCTCTGTATAGAGAAAGTGGATTGAAATACTGGATTAGCGTTGCCACTGCTGCATGGGCTATGGTCTTTCTCTGTATAGAGAAAGTGGATTGAAATTGCTACAACACATGGGGCATTTGGGTTGACTAAGTCTTTCTCTGTATAGAGAAAGTGGATTGAAATTTTAAGCGCTGTATTAAAAGATGTATCACCATCCGTCTTTCTCTGTATAGAGAAAGTGGATTGAAATATGTTTGCGTGGATCGATCTTTTCGGTCCCAATGGTCTTTCTCTGTATAGAGAAAGTGGATTGAAATATAACTAGTGATAATGACCCAAAGCTTGTAGAAACGTCTTTCTCTGTATAGAGAAAGTGGATTGAAATATCATTTAGTTTCTACGGTCAAGACGATTTTCAGTCTTTCTCTGTATAGAGAAAGTGGATTGAAATTATATCATCTGACGTTTTTCCACCAGTACATAAACGTCTTTCTCTGTATAGAGAAAGTGGATTGAAATAACTACGAACAATGTAGCTAATGACATGCAATTGTCTTTCTCTGTATAGAGAAAGTGGATTGAAATTAGTCCGATGTCAAAGCCATCTACAGTGTCATTACCGTCTTTCTCTGTATAGAGAAAGTGGATTGAAATAATAATTTTAGGCAAATTTTTAATAAGAGTTTCCAGTCTTTCTCTGTATAGAGAAAGTGGATTGAAATTTACTCAAATAATCAATGAGCATAAGCCAATTAGGTCTTTCTCTGTATAGAGAAAGTGGATTGAAATAAAACAAAATCCAAAACAGCCTTCCACAGATGAGTCTTTCTCTGTATAGAGAAAGTGGATTGAAATCCAATAGGGATTGATTAATATATAATGTGGTTAAGGTCTTTCTCTGTATAGAGAAAGTGGATTGAAATCATCCAACTAGGTACAAAACTACCAGCATCCACAGTCTTTCTCTGTATAGAGAAAGTGGATTGAAATCCTACTGACACTAAGCGTTCTTGCAATGACAAAGTCTTTCTCTGTATAGAGAAAGTGGATTGAAATATCTACAGGGCACTTTACTCTCGAAGTCGGTAAGTCTTTCTCTGTATAGAGAAAGTGGATTGAAATGCATTGCTCAAACAGATACAACTCCTACTCCTTGTCTTTCTCTGTATAGAGAAAGTGGATTGAAATTTTGATTATGTCCGCCATAGACTACCATCCCGCCCGTCTTTCTCTGTATAGAGAAAGTGGATTGAAATTCGTTAACTAGCACCGCTTTTTCGATGTTTCCGTCTTTCTCTGTATAGAGAAAGTGGATTGAAATGTTTATTCCAATGTCACGACCTTTTGCGATGAACGTCTTTCTCTGTATAGAGAAAGTGGATTGAAATACAAAATCAAATACGACATCGAATGGGCTGTTGAGTCTTTCTCTGTATAGAGAAAGTGGATTGAAATATTAAAATCTGTACCGCCTGCAAATTTAGCAAGTGTCTTTCTCTGTATAGAGAAAGTGGATTGAAATATCTTTTGTAATTTGTACAGGCGTTGGAATTTTACGTCTTTCTCTGTATAGAGAAAGTGGATTGAAATAGTAAACTTGTTCTTGATTTTTACAACATCAAAACGTCTTTCTCTGTATAGAGAAAGTGGATTGAAATCTGGCATCGAAGATTTAACGGATGACGAAGTAATCAGTCTTTCTCTGTATAGAGAAAGTGGATTGAAATATATGGTACATCACCGTTTTTGTTATCGACTTTACGTCTTTCTCTGTATAGAGAAAGTGGATTGAAATCAAGGAGGATTAGGAGCTGGCAAAACATTTATGGTCTTTCTCTGTATAGAGAAAGTGGATTGAAATTATTGGCTTTAAAGGGAAAAATGCAACATTCCAGTCTTTCTCTGTATAGAGAAAGTGGATTGAAATACAACAACAAGAACAAACAAATGCAGAGGAAAGTGTCTTTCTCTGTATAGAGAAAGTGGATTGAAATTTGACGGACATTGGTTTCTAAATCCCAACAAAATGTCTTTCTCTGTATAGAGAAAGTGGATTGAAATAATACGTTGTTTTTTAATTGGTTTTGGAACATAAGTCTTTCTCTGTATAGAGAAAGTGGATTGAAATAGTCAATCAGTAAAGGCATCTGAAGGGCTTTTAGTCTTTCTCTGTATAGAGAAAGTGGATTGAAATTCTTGTCATACCATTAGAAACATTTGCTGCACGTCTTTCTCTGTATAGAGAAAGTGGATTGAAATAGACGTACTAAAGCTTTTTCGTATTTTTCCTTTTGTCTTTCTCTGTATAGAGAAAGTGGATTGAAATCTTGATCTTATTGCGAATTAATTGATATCGTTCTGTCTTTCTCTGTATAGAGAAAGTGGATTGAAATATTGCGAGAGAAGATATCAACCCACCCCTGATTGTCTTTCTCTGTATAGAGAAAGTGGATTGAAATTCCCGGCTGTTAGGGCAATTTCCATCAATTAAAGTCTTTCTCTGTATAGAGAAAGTGGATTGAAATTCGTTTACAAAGCAGAATGGTTGATAGCCTACAGTCTTTCTCTGTATAGAGAAAGTGGATTGAAATTCGTTTACAAAGCAGAATGGTTGATAGCCTACAAGGTCTTTCTCTGTATAGAGAAAGTGGATTGAAATAATAGCACCACCTAATCTAATAGATATTCAATTTGTCTTTCTCTGTATAGAGAAAGTGGATTGAAATATCTGATTCACCTGCCGATGCTTGCGTAAAAAATGGTCTTTCTCTGTATAGAGAAAGTGGATTGAAATAGGATGATAATTGTAAAAATGTTGGTAGAACAGCGTGTCTTTCTCTGTATAGAGAAAGTGGATTGAAATATCTACCTTTGCCTTGCCTGCACCGTCACACAACGTCTTTCTCTGTATAGAGAAAGTGGATTGAAATATCAATGTCATATCCTAATACATAAGCTATTGCGTCTTTCTCTGTATAGAGAAAGTGGATTGAAATTTTACAGAGCACTAGGAATTGTTCGGTGCTAACAGTCTTTCTCTGTATAGAGAAAGTGGATTGAAATATTTGGTCAGTAGTTGCTGAACCATCCCGAATCGTCTTTCTCTGTATAGAGAAAGTGGATTGAAATAATCATTCTTTGTAGTTGTAACAACGCGCCTTTCGTCTTTCTCTGTATAGAGAAAGTGGATTGAAATGAATTTCAAAATCCACGGAAAGCTTGTCCTTTCCGTCTTTCTCTGTATAGAGAAAGTGGATTGAAATATAATTTGCGCAACGCCAGCATCGTCTAAAGCAGTCTTTCTCTGTATAGAGAAAGTGGATTGAAATTCTTTTAGGCAGCTAGCAATATTTATGGATGCCAGGTCTTTCTCTGTATAGAGAAAGTGGATTGAAATTGCGCTTGCTTTTGGGGCGTAGGTGAAAACTCTGTCTTTCTCTGTATAGAGAAAGTGGATTGAAATAGTGGACGTCAACTATTAAGAGCCGCAGAGAGGTGTCTTTCTCTGTATAGAGAAAGTGGATTGAAATAACGTTGCTCGACCTGATACTTTTAACATCTCTTGTCTTTCTCTGTATAGAGAAAGTGGATTGAAATATTGTCAATAAATCCGAAAGTTTATCAGGAATTTGTCTTTCTCTGTATAGAGAAAGTGGATTGAAATTGCAGCTACTAAAAGCGTATCTGCTTCATGACCGTCTTTCTCTGTATAGAGAAAGTGGATTGAAATAACTTTTGATACGCCGTCCTTCAAACTGTTAGCGAGTCTTTCTCTGTATAGAGAAAGTGGATTGAAATGCAAGGAAGCCTTGCGATTAACCGTAGGAACTACGGTCTTTCTCTGTATAGAGAAAGTGGATTGAAATAATTTCTTTGTCACGTGAAATACAATGCAGTTGTCGTCTTTCTCTGTATAGAGAAAGTGGATTGAAATTCTAATCCTTTGCGAATTAGTTCATAAACAGCAAGTCTTTCTCTGTATAGAGAAAGTGGATTGAAATATCAAGATTCGCCCCATCGCCAGCTCGCCTTAAGTCTTTCTCTGTATAGAGAAAGTGGATTGAAATTGCTATATAAATAGCTTCTTCCTGACCCGTAATTGTCTTTCTCTGTATAGAGAAAGTGGATTGAAATGCATTATGAACCATCCCGTTACAGCGACGTTACGTCTTTCTCTGTATAGAGAAAGTGGATTGAAATTTCGGGTACATTAACATTTGCGCCGTCAGAGCGGTCTTTCTCTGTATAGAGAAAGTGGATTGAAATTCGCATATTCAAGAACAAGAAAGCGTCAGAAATTGTCTTTCTCTGTATAGAGAAAGTGGATTGAAATTACATACCTGTCCGGGTAGTTATTTTTTAGTAATGTCTTTCTCTGTATAGAGAAAGTGGATTGAAATCATTCTTAACGTAGTAGATGGCTGCCACATGGAGGTCTTTCTCTGTATAGAGAAAGTGGATTGAAATCGTTTGTGATTCGATACTTACAAGCTTGGTTTCGGTCTTTCGTAAGCCCGTAATCAAATAACGCATATAAATGACCTGGCACCTCCGGTACGATAAACGTATCATTCAAAGGAGGTGCCATTCCTATGCCAACGGA